>JAYRPK010000209.1:0-14530 GCA_041911195.1 Novosphingobium sp.
GATCTACCGGCGCTTCGTCTCCTCGCGCGACCGCTCGTGGATCGACGCCAAGCTGCGGCCCGAAGTGCTCAAGCTTTCCGATGCCGAAGGGCTGGCGCGTGACAGCCGGTGGAGTCCCGGGGTTGCCGAACATGCGCCGGGAACGCCGGAGCAGCCGCTGGGCCGTTTCCATGCCGGCACTATCGTGCCGCGCCTGCACCGCATCCTCGACCGCGCCGCCGATGGCTTCGAACTTTCCGAAGCCGAAGTCGTCTCCCTGTTCGAAACGCGCGGCGCGGCGGCGCAGGCGGTGGTTGAGGCGGCGGACGCGCTACGGCGCGATGTCGTCGGCGACGATGTGACCTACGTCATCAACCGCAACATCAACTACACCAACATCTGCACCCACTCCTGCTCGTTCTGCGCTTTCAGCAAGACCAGCAGCAAGGCCGGCTTCCGCGACAAGCCCTACAACCTCGACCTCGAGGAAATCGCCGAACGCGCCCGCGAGGCTGTCGCCAAGGGGGCGACCGAGGTCTGCCTGCAGGGCGGTATCCACCCGAGCTATACCGGCGAGACCTATGCCAGCATCGTCCGCGCGGTGAAGGCGGCCTGTCCGGACCTGCATGTCCATGCCTTCTCGCCGCTGGAAGTGTGGCAGGGAGCGAGCACCTCGAACCGGTCGCTCGAAGACTACCTGCGCATGCTCAAGGACGAGGGGCTGGGCTCGCTGCCGGGCACGGCCGCCGAAATCCTCGACGACGAGATCCGCGCGCAGATCTGTCCGGACAAGCTGACCACGGACCAGTGGCTCGAAGTGATCGGCGCGGCGCACAAGGTTGGCCTGCCGACCACCTCGACGATCATGTTCGGCCACCTCGAAGCGCCCGAGCACTGGGCGCGGCACCTGCTGCGCATCCGCCGCCAGCAGTCCGAAACCGGCGGCTTCACCGAAATGGTGCCGCTGCCGCTCGTCCACATGGAAGCGCCGATGTATCGTCGCGGGCAGAGCCGCAAGGGCCCGACCTGGCGCGAAGCGGTGATGGTCCATGCGGTGGCGCGGCTGGCGCTGGTGGGTCAGATCGATTCGATCCAGTGTTCCTGGGTGAAGCTCGGCGTGCCTGGCGCTGCGGCGGTGCTGGCGGCGGGCGCGAACGACCTTGGCGGCGTGCTGATGAACGAAAGCATCAGCCGCGCGGCCGGGGCCGAGCATGGGCAGGAAGTCAGCGTGGATGACCTGCGCGCGGCGGCGGCCGCGGCGGGGCGGCCTTTACGGCAGCGGACGACGCTCTATCGGCCGGTTGTGGAGCAGGCGCGCGAGGGCGAGCTGGTTTGACGCCCCTTATCCTCCCCTGCAAGGGGAGGATGATCTTGCCGCCAAGCGGTAACTACCCCAGCACCTCGTCCAGCATCGCCATCAGCGCGGTCCAGCTCTGCCGGTCGGCGCTGGCGTTATAGGCGATGGCGGGAACACCGCGCGCATCGCTGGCCGGGTCGGTAAAGCCGTGCCTGACGCCGGAATAGGCGTGGAAGTGCCAGTCCGCCCCGGCAGCATTCATCTCGTTCCAGAAGGCCAGCACCTGCTCGTGCGGAACCATGGGATCGGCATCGCCGTGGCAGACCAGCAGGCGGGCCTTGATGGCGCCGGGCCGGGCGGGGGCTTGGGTTTCGAGCAAGCCGTGGAAGCTCGCCGCAAGCACCAGCTCCTGCCCGTCGCGCGCGGCTTCCAGCGCGGCCTGGCCGCCCATGCAATAACCGATCGCCACCACGGGGAGGCCGGGCGCTTGTTCCCTGAGTGCCGAAATCGCGGCGGCAAGGCGGGCTCGGTAGTGTTCGGGCGAGGCGCGCAGTTTCTGGGCGAGGGGGCCTGCCGCATCGAAGCTGGGCACCGGTTCGCCATAGAAGTCCGCGATCATCGCAACGAAACCCGCGTCGGCGAGCATTCGCGCGCGGCGTTCCATGTGTTCGTTGACGTTGGCGATGGTCGGGAAGATCGTCACCGCTGCGCGCGGCGTGCCGGCTGGACGGGCCAGCCAGCCGGTGAGGGCGGTGGCGCCGTCGGAATAAGAGACTTGTTCGAGATTGGGCACGCTTTTCCCCTCCCGCTTGCGGGAGAGGCCAGGGGAGGGCCTGTTACCCGGCCTCACCCAACAAACCCTCCCCCGACCCCTCCCGCAAGCGGGAGGGGAGAATGGAGACTTACTCCGGCAGGAAGTCCGGCACCGAGAGATACCGCTCGCCGGTATCGTAGTTGAAGCCTATCACCCGGCTGCCTGCCGGCAAGTCCGGCAGCTTCTGCGCAATTGCCTGCAGGGTCGCGCCCGAGCTGATGCCGACGAGCAGGCCTTCCTGGGTGGCGCAGCGGCGGGCCATTTCCTTGGCGTCGGCGGGATCGACCTGGATCGCGCCGTCGATCGCCTGGGTGTGCAGGTTGGTGGGGATGAACCCCGCGCCAATGCCCTGGATCGGGTGTGGCGCGGGCTGGCCGCCCGAGATGACGGGCGAAAGCGTGGGCTCCACCGCATAGGCCTTCATGCTGCCCCACGTCTTCTTGAGCACTTCGGCGCAGGCCGTCAGGTGCCCACCGGTGCCGACGCCGGTGATCAGCACGTCGATCGGTGTGTCGGCGAAATCGGCGAGGATCTCCTGCGCGGTGGTGCGGGCGTGGACATCGATGTTGGCGGGATTGTCGAACTGGGCAGGCATCCAGGAATTGGGCGTGCTGTCGATCAGTTCCTTCGCCCGCTCGATCGCTCCCTTCATGCCCTTTTCGCGGGGTGTGAGGTCGAACCTTGCGCCATAGGCCAGCATCAGCCGCCGCCGCTCGATCGACATCGATTCGGGCATGACCAATACCAGCTTGTAGCCCTTGACCGCCGCCGCCATTGCAAGGCCTATGCCGGTGTTGCCCGAAGTCGGCTCGACGATGGTGCCGCCCGGCTTGAGGCTGCCGTCCTTCTCGGCCGCCTCGATCATGGCCAGGCCGATGCGGTCCTTGATCGAGCCGCCTGGATTGGCCCTTTCGCACTTCACCCAGACTTCATGGTTGGGGAACATCCGCGAAAGCCGGATGTGGGGCGTGTTGCCGATGGTGGCGAGGATGCTGTCAGCCTTCATGTCGCATTCTCCGTATCACGGTATTGTGGAGCAAAGGTCCGGGCGTTGCGCAGCTCGGGGAAAATCCGTGCCCACGCGATGGTTATGACTATGGCACCCGCGCCGCCGAATACAACTGCCCCGATGGCGCCGAGCAGGGCGGCGGCAAGGCCCGATTGCATTTCGCCAAGTTCGTTGGAGGCGGATATCGCCAGGCCAGATATGGCGGATACGCGGCCGCGCTTGTCGTCGGGCGTGTTGAGCTGGACCAGGGTGCTGCGGATGAACACCGAGATCATGTCCGCCCCGCCCAGCACGGCCAGCATGGCCAGTGACAGGTAGAAGTTGGTCGACAGGCCGAAAACGATGGTTGCTGCCCCGAAGGCCGCCACGGCCCAGAGCATCTTGACCCCTACGTTGTTCTCCAAGGGCCGGACAGAAAGCAGGATGGAGACCACTGCGGCGCCAGCCGCGGGCGCCGCGCGCATCAGGCCCAGCCCGTCCGCGCCGACCGCATGGCCATCAATGAACAGGATATCTCGGGCGAAGACCGGCAGCAGCGCAGTGGCTCCGCCCAGCAGCACGGCGAACAGATCGAGCGTGACGCAGCCCAGCAGGAAGCGTTCGTTCCACACATAGCGAAAGCCTTCGATCACCTGCCGGACCGGGTGGGCGTCGCGGTTGCCGGGCGGAGGAGGCAGGCGGCGGATGGAAAAGATGCTGATGCAGGTGACCACCAGCAAGCCGCAGGCCGCCCAATAGGGCAGGGCGGCATCGATGCCGAACAGCAGGCCCGCTGCCGCCGGTCCGCCGATCGCGCCGATCTGCCAGGCCATCGAGCCAAGCGCGATGGCGCGCGGCATCAACGGGGCAGGGACGATATTGGGAGTGAAGGCGCTGAGCGCCGGGCCGATGAACACCCGCGCCGTGCCGTGCAATGCCGCGAAGGTGAAAAGCAGCGGCAGGTTGAGTGCCTGCGAGGCGGTCGCCACGGCCAGCCCCAGCGCGACGGTCAGGTCGATCATAGAGGCCAGCCCGGCCACCGTGCGCCGGTCGAACCGGTCGGCCAGCACGCCGGCGATGGGCGTGAACAGCAGCAGCGGCAGGAACTGGGCCAGCCCCAGCAGGCCAAGCTGGAACGCGGCCTGGGCGATACTCATGCCATACTGGCCGCGCGCCACGTCGTAGAGCTGGTAGCCGAGGATGACGACCATGCCGGTCGTTCCCACCACCGAGGCAATTCGAGACAGCCACAGCTTGCGGAAGTCCGGAATTTGCAGGGGGGATGTAGGCTCGGTCACGCCTGGGCAATGGCAGGCATCGTTGTCCGTGCCAAGCTGCGACAATCAATCCAAGCATGTTGGACCCTAGGAAAATGTCTCTCCGTACCGGCCCTGCGCATCGGATGAGAGCTGCGAATGCATTGCCGCGATCAGCGCCGCGGAGAAGACCGACAGCAGCACGGCGAGAACGATGACGCCAAGGAAGGCCAGCCCGATCGATCCGACCATCGAGGGAATGTCTGGCGTCTGGCCCAACCTTGCCGCGGAGATGATCGACCACAGCGCCGGCCCGACGAAAATCAGCATGAGGACGATCGCGACCAGGCCGAAGCCCATGAGAATCAGCAAGATTTTCAGGGTGGCGCCGGTGGTCATGCGCCAGGAATTGCGAATGGCGTCGATCGGATTGTGCACGCCATCCACTGCGACGATAGGAGTGATCAGCGACAGCTTGGTGCCGACGAAGATCAGCGCCGGCAGGCCGATGACCAGCGCCAGCAGCACGCCCGCCGCCTGCCCGGCAATCGCCCCGACGCCGAAGCCGACCAGCGCCAGCGCCAGACCGGCGACAAAATAGCCCAGCACCATCAGCAACATGGTGAGCAGCAGCCATGGCGCGGCGCGGAAGCCGCTGGAAAAGGCCTCGCTGAACGAGCTCTTGGTGATCGGCGAGGCAGTGCTCATCATCGCGGCCGAGCTTGCCGAGCTGAGGTAGAAGTTGACCAGGTTCGATACGATCGAGATCAGGACGGATCCCAGCGCCAGTTCCGAGGAACTGCCGGCCATTCCCGCGATTCCCGTGATCACGCCAAAGACGATGGCCGCGAAGAACTGGATGACAAAGAACACCATCAGCAGGCCGATCAAAGGCCCGATGCGTTGCTTCAATATGTCAAAGGTATCCGAAATCGCCCGCGATCCGCTGAATTCCATGGCCCCATCCCCCGATGTCCCGGCACAATCTGCTGGTTGCAAGCGAGCACTTTTGCCGCTGGTGCGCAAGAGCTTAATCGATGGCCGCGGCTGGGCCGGGGCTCGGGTTCAAACTGTCATAATTCGCGCAACGCGCGGGCCGGCTTGGCGCGCAGCAGCGGCAACGATCCGGCCATGGCGAAACCCAGCACCATGATCAGTCCCGCGCCGAGCACGGCCAGGACATAGGGCCAGTCGGGCAGCCAATCGAACTTGAACAGCTGGACCACCACCAGCCAGCCGGTCAGGCCGCCCAGGCCCAGCGCGACAAAGGCCAGAAGTGCGGCGAGCAGGCCGAATTCGGCGAACTGGAGCACCAGCAACTGCCGCCGACTGGCGCCGAGCACCCGCAGCACGACATTGTCGTAAAGCCGGCTGGCGCGCGCCGCGGCAATGGCGCCCAGCAGCACGGCAATGCCGGCCAGCACGGCGATCGAAGCGGCGGCGAGGATCGCGGTGCTCATCTGGGTGAGCAGCGCGCGCGCTTCCTTCAGCATCGTTCCGGTTTCGATCGCCGAGCTTGAGGGAAAGGCGCGGACCAGCCGGCGCAGCAGCTCGCCCCTGGGCGCGCCGGGTGGCACGTCGATGGTGGCGGCCAGGTTGTGCGGCGCGCCAACGAAGGTGTTGGGCGAGAACACCAGGACATAGTTGAAGCCCATCGTATCCCAGTCGATCCGCCGGAACGAGGCGACGCGCGCGCTGCACTCCACTCCCAGCAGGGCGATGTCGATCCGGTCGCCGATCTTCAGGCCGACAGCTTCGGCCAGCTTTTCGTCCACCGAGACCAGCGGCTCCCCGCTATAGCCTCTGGGCCACCACTTGCCTTCGGTTATGACACTGCCTTCGGGCACTGCATCGGCATAGGTCAGCCCGCGCTCGCCGCGCAGCTGCCAGGCGTTCTCGGGCAGGTCCTTGAGATCGGCGATCCGGGTCATGTGGCCTTCCGGGCCATAGGCGAGGAAGGAACCGCGCAGGTTCGGAACGGCCCGGATCGTCGCGCCGGGCACTTCGGCATGCACAGCGCGCTCGAACTCCGCCAGCCGGTCGCGCGGCACGTCGAGTACGAAATAGTCGGGCGCGCGGTTGGGTACGCGGGCCTGGATATTGGCGTCGAGGCAAGTTTGCACCACCGCGAGCAGGACGAAGGCCGAAAGCCCAAAGCCAAGCGCGACCACCAGCGAGAGGGTCTGCGCGCCGGGACGGTGGAGATTGGCCACGGCCATGCGCAGGATGGGATCGCGCGGCCGGGGGACGCGCGAAGCGAGGCGGCGAAGGGCATATCCGAGCAGGGCGAGCAGGGCGAACAGCGAGGCGGTTCCGGCCAGGAACAGCGCGGTCACCAGCACCTGCGCCGCGCTCGCCAGCGCCAGCGCGACGATGGCGGCAATGCCCATCCCCACTGGTATCAGCGCCTGCCTCCGCAATGCCAGCGGCGCCACACGCGCTCGCATCAAAGCCATGGCGGGAAAGGCGCGGGCGCGCAGCAGCGGCGGCGCGGCGAAGATCAGGGCGACCAGCAGGCCATAGGCCAGGGCCCGGGCCAGCGCACCGGGATCGAACACCAGCCCTGGCGAGACAGGCAGCAGGCCTTCCAATGCACGCCCGATCAGCGGCGTCGCCATGGCCCCGGCGGCCAGCCCGGCCGCGCTGGCCAGCAGGGCGGCAACGGCGATCTGCAACAGGTAGATGCGGGCGATATCGCCGCTGGTCGCGCCAAGCACCTTGAATGTGGCGACATTCGTCCGTCGCGCCTCGAGATAGGACGAGACCCCGCCGCCGATGCCGATCCCGGCGATCGCCAGCGCGGCCAATCCGACCAGCACCAGGAATTCGCCCATCCGGTCGACAAACCGCTCCGCGCCCGGCGCGGCCTTGTCGCGGGTGCGCCAGGTGAACCCAGAGAGCGGAAACTTCTCTTTCAGTTGCTCGACCAGCGCCTCGGGATCGCGCGACGGGGGCAGGGCCACGCGCAGCTTGGTGCGGAACATGGCGCCCGGCGCGATCAGCCCGGCCCGTCGGGGCACGTCCTCGCGCACGATGGCCACCGCACCGAAACTGAAGCCTTCGCCCAGCCGATCGGGCTCGTCGGCCACGATGCCGCCAATGCGCAGCGGCTGGCCGCCGATCGTCACCCGATCGCCGGGCTTGACGCTCAGCCGCTCGGCGGTTCCTTCGGCCAGCCAGGCCTCGCCTTCGGGTGGCGCACCGACACGGCGGCCGTCCTTGAGCAGCAGGCGGCCGACCAGGGGCCAGCGGTCATCGACGGCCTTGAGCTCGACCGGGGCGATGGTGGCGCCTGCGCCCGTACCCGAACTCGCCATCGCCTGCAGGCGCGTGCCCGAAGAGACTGTGCCCAGCGCATCGAACGCCGCGCGTTCGGCGGGAGTGACATCGCGCTGCCACAAGGTCGCCTCGATATCGCCGCCCAGGATCGTGCGCCCGCGCGCGGCCAACTCGCGTTCGATCGAGCCGGTCAGCGTGCCGATCGCCGCCAGCGCCCCTGTGCCGAGAAACAGGCAGACCAGGAGCAGCCTGAGGCCTCGGAACCTTGCGGACAGGTCGCGCCGAGCAATGCGCCAGGCGGTTTGCCAGGGGAGGCTCACGAAATCCTCCTCGGGACGGGGAGGGGGACCATCCCGCAGGGATGGTGGAGGGGCGCAGGCCGGATGGCGTGACCTGGAGCGGTGGAGTTATCCCGGGGGTGCCCCTCCACCATGCTAAGCATGGTCCCCCTTCCCCCGTGAGGGAGGATTGGCACTGTCACTCGCGATCCGTCCGTCGGCCAGGGTGACCACCCGCTCGCAGCGGGCGGCAAGGGTGGCGTCGTGGGTGATGATGACCAGAGTCGCGCCGGTTTCCGCGCGGCGGGCGAACAGCAGGTCGATGATGCCCGCACCGGTCGCGGCGTCGAGGTTGCCGGTGGGCTCGTCGGCGAAGATCAGACGGGGGCGCGGCGCGATGGCGCGGGCGATGGCGACCCGCTGCTGCTCGCCGCCGGAAAGCTGGGTGGGATAATGCGTCAGGCGGTGGCCCAGCCCGACGGCTTCCAGTTCGGCCCTGGCGCGCTCCTCTGCCTGGTCCATGCCGGCAAGCTCCAGCGGAGTCGCGACGTTTTCCAGCGCGGTCATGGTCGGCAGCAGGTGGAAGGCCTGGAGGACAATGCCGATGCGCCCGCGCCGGGCAAGTGCCAGGGCGTCCTCGTCCATCGCCGCGAAGTTCTCACCCGCCACTTCCAGCGAACCGCCGCTGGCGCGCTCGAGGCCCGAAAGCACTGCCATCAGCGAGGACTTGCCCGAGCCCGATGGGCCCAGCAACGCGAGCGTCTGTCCGTCGGGAACGTCAAGGCCAATGCCGCGCAGCACATCAACCGCGGCCTCGCCGCTGCCGAGTGTCAGAACGAGATTTTCGGCGCGTATGGCGAGAGCAGGGCTTGTCACCGCGCCGCGATGGCATAGCTATGCCGCGCCCGGCAAGGGAGACTTGTGTATGAAATTGTATGGTTTCGTCCTTTTTGCGGCGCTGGCGCTGGCCGCTTGCGGCAAGGACGACGCGCCGTCAGCGCCACCCAGCCAGGCGGCAAGCACGCCTGCCGTGGCCGAATCGCCCATCATGGGCGAGGAGCAGCGCGTGTTCGCGCTGGGTGACAGCCTGTTCGCCGGATACGGGCTGCGCCCCGAGGAAAGCTATCCCATGCGGCTGGAGGCGGCATTGCGCGCGCGAGGGATCAATGCGCGGATGATCAATGCGGGCGTATCGGGCGATACCAGCGCCGGCGGCGCGGCGCGCCTGGCCTTTGCCCTCGATGCCCAGGACAAGCCGCCAGTGCTCGCGCTGGTCTGCCTGGGCGGCAACGACATGTTGCGCGGCCTGCCGCCCGAGCAGACTCGCGAGAACCTGGACAAGATCCTTGCCGAGCTGAAGCGGCGCAAGATCCCGGTGGTGCTGATGGGCATGCTCGCCCCGCCCAACCTGGGGGCAGACTACCGAGCGAAGTTCGATACCATCTATCCGGCGCTGGCGCGCAAGCACGGGGCGCGGCTGGTGCCGTTCTTCCTCCAGCCGGTGATCGGTAAGGACGCGCTGATCCAGCCGGACCATATTCATCCCAACAAGACCGGCGTGGAGGAAATTGTCGCGGCGAGCTTGGGGGAGGTGGCCAAGGCCTTTCCTAACCCAGTCGCTCCACCGCCCCCTCGCTGACCCGCCAGACCGCCGCTTCCCCGGCAATTGCGTCGAAAGGCGCCAGTTCGGTGCCGGTCAGCCAGACCTGCGCGCCGCTTTCGCCCAGCCGCGCGAACAGAGCCTCGCGGCGCAGCGGATCGAGATGGGCGGCGACTTCGTCGAGCAGCAGCAGTTGCGGCCGGCTGCGGTCAAGCAGGGCGGCATGGGCCAGGACTAGGGCGATCAGCATGGCCTTCTGCTCGCCGGTCGAGCATTCCGCGGCGGGCTGCCCCTTGGCGGCGAGCATGACGGAAAGGTCGTCGCGGTGCGGGCCGGTGAGCGTGCGCTGCGCCGCGCGGTCGCGGCGGCGGCTTTCGGTCAGCGTAGCCTTCAATTCGGCCTCGCCAGCCGGGCCGCCGGCGGCATAGGCCAGGGCAGGGCGGGCGAAGGGCGCATCGGGCTGGCCGGCGAGCATGGCGCCAAGCCGGGCGACCATATGGCCCCGCGCCTGGGCGACCAGCGCCCCGGCCTCGGCGATCTGCGCCTCGATGGCATCGAGCCAGGCGGGATCGGGCTCGCCGGGCTCGGCCAGCAGCCGGTTGCGCTCGCGCAATGCCGCCTCCAGCCGTGTCGCATTGCGCGCGTGCGAGGGATCGAGCGCAAGCACCATGCGATCGAGAAAGCGCCGCCGCGAGCCTGCTCCCTCGGCGAACAGGCGGTCCATCGCCGGGGTCAGCCAGCCAAGACCCAGCCATTCGGCCAGCCTGACGGCGGGTGCATCGGCGCCATTGACCTGCACCGCGCGGCGGTTGGGCCTGTCGGGGCTCGACATGGTGCCGAGCCGCACTGGTCCGCCCGGTGTGGCCAGATCGGCCCCGATGGCGAAACCGCCCGGTCCTTCCTGCAAGGGCATGGCGGGAAGCTGGGCACGGCGCAGACCCCGGCCTGGGGCGAACAGCGAGATGGCTTCGAGCACGTTGGTCTTACCCGCGCCGTTTTCGCCGACCAGCAGGTTGAACCGCGCCGTGCCGATAAGCGCGGTGTCGCGGTGGTTGCGGAAATTGGCCAACTGGATGCGGTCGAGCGCCATGCGCCGCTGGCGATAGAGCCGCTGCGCGCGCGATGCCACGAAAATTGGACTGCCAACTATTGGCGAATTTCGCCGATTGTCAGGATTGGTTCAGGTGCACTCTTCGGCCTTTCGGCCGAAATGCACGAATTTCAGCCGTTTTCGCGGTTTGGCGCGCCTCCTGCAGTCGGATCGGCATTCGCGGCGCTTCCGTGACAACCAATCCAGGAGACTGTTAGAATGACCGATAGCACCAACATTTCGCAGCGCTTTGCCGCCCTGGCGAGCGCGCTTGTCCTCTCGCTGCTGCTGATTGCCGGAACCGTTACCGTGCCGATGCCGGCCAAGGCCGCGTCGCAGAGCGCCTTCGTGAGTGCCGTGGCGTGAGCGGGGCCAGCACGGGCCGTTTCCGGCTCAACCGGCAGCGCGGCAAGCTGATGGGCGTTTGCGCAGGCATGGCCGATTGTTTCGGCTGGGATGTCACGCTGGTGCGTGTCGGCTGGGTGGCAGCAACGCTGCTGGGCTTCGGCTCGCTGGTGCTGCTCTACATCGCCATTGGGCTGATTGCGGACTAAACCGATGGCGCCTTGGAGAAGGGCGAGAACTCGGTGCCGGTGTCATAGACGTCGACGCCTTCGCGCGCCTTCATCCAGCCGACCACGGCATAGGTAACCGGTGTCAGCACCGCTTCCCACAGCACCTTGAGCGCCCAGTTGGTGATCATGACTGTGACGACCGCCTTGGTTTCCCAAATGCCCAGGAAGGCGACCGGATAAAAGATCGCGCTGTCCACCGCCTGCCCGAAGACGGTCGAGCCGATGGTGCGGCTCCACAGGTGCTTGCCGCCGGTCCAGATCTTCATCTTGGCCAGCACGAAACTGTTGACGAATTCGCCCGCCCAGAAGGCCAGCATCGAGGCAATGACGATGCGCGGCACCTGGCCGAACACGCTTTCATAGGCTGCTTGCCCGTCCCAGCCCGCGGCCGGCGGCATGGCGACCACCACCCAGCTCATGAAGGCCATGAACACCATGGCGGCGAATCCCGCCCAGATGCAGCGGCGGGCATTTGCATAGCCATAGACCTCGGTCAGCACGTCGCCGATCACATAGGATACCGGGAAGAACAGGATGCCGGCGCCGAAGGTGAAGCCCCCGAGAGTCGCCAGTTTGGCCGCGCCGATCAGGTTCGAGAGCAGCAGGATCGCGACGAAGGCGGCCATGACATAGTCGAAATAGCGGAAGTGCAGGCGCGCACCGCTATTGCCATCGATTCGCGAAAGTTGTTCTTCCATCGGCGCATTGCCTAGCCAAGTTTGCGCCGCTGGCAAGTCGCGCCTATGGGGCGAGGACTGCGCGCCCGTAGTTCAACTGGATAGAGCACGAGCCTTCTAAGCTTGGAGTTGCAGGTTCGAGTCCTGCCGGGCGCGCCACTGGCTTGCTGCTGACGATAAGCCGTGGCATGCCTTGTGACGTCATGGCGTCGCGATTCTCGCCGCCATGGCGGCAGGGGCAAGGCCGGGGGCCGTTCGGGGCGAATCCCCGGCATTCGAGAGGGCAAGGGGATGGCACGCAAATCGAAGAAACACCTGGCCGCAGGGCTGGTTCTGACCTTGGCCGCCGCCGACGCGGTGGGCATCTACATTGCCAAGAACAAGCTGGGCAAGGCGCCCGAAATCGGCCCGCGCGAACTGGCCGTTGCCAATGAGCCTTTGTCCGAACCCATCGCCATCAGGACCAATGGCGAGCTCAGGGAAACGCCGGCGCTCGCCATGTCCGCCATCGCGCCCCGCGCGGCGCAGGCCCCGGCCACGGCGCAGGCCGAACCGCGCACAGTGCGCGTCGCCATTCCAGAACCGGTGCGCGTCCGCGAAACGGCAAGGCCGGTCGCGACTGTCGCGGTCGACCAGGCTGCGCGCCGTCCGCTTGCCCGCCAACTCGCACCCGTGGTGACCGGCGTGCTTGCCACCACCGCGAAACCCGTCCGCCGACCCGTCTCCGAGCGCCGCGCCGCCGCTCCGGCCAGCAGGCAAGCCCAGGCCGCGGATCTTCGCGTGCACCTGCAGCGCATTCCCGTTCGCGCCACCCGGTTCGAGCGCGCACCGGCGCGGGCCGATGCCTTCGCTACGGCCTTTTCGGACGAGGGCGAGGATATCCGGCTGCCCGAACCCGCATTCAGCCGCGGCAATCCGCTGCCGCAAGCGAGCGCGGAACTGCCGCCGCTGGAGCTTTCGGCCTCGCAGATCCACTCCGATCATGGCCAGGCGCCCGATGCCGACATTCCGGCCGCACCGCCCGCCACGGCCGGTAGCGACGAGATCTCGCCCAGGAGCTAGGCGGCTAGGGTCAGGTCCAAATCGGGCCTAACTATCCCAGACCAGCGGCACGTTCGGTGCGCCCATCAGGCCGGGAGTCGCTTGGCATGCCACGCCTTCCTGCATGCGGAACGCCGGGATCCGCCGCAGGAACTCGCCCAGCGCCAGCCGCATCTCGAAGCGGGCCAGGTTGATCCCCAGGCACCGGTGCGCGCCGGCGACGAAGGTCAGGTGGTGGTTCTGCTTGCGGTCGAGCCGGAACTGGCGCGGATCCTCGTACTTGTCGGGATCGAAATTGGCGGCCGAGGCGAGGCACATCAGCAAGTCCCCGGCCTTGACCTGCTGGCCTTCCAGCACGTGGTCCTCCTTGGCCATGCGCACGGTGTTGACCGTGGGGTTCATCCTGGCGAATTCCTCGGTCGCGTTGGCGTGCTTGCCGGGATTGTCGCGCAGCATCTGCTGTAGCGCCGGATCGAGCGCGAGGCGGCGGAACATCAGCGAGCTGGTCGCCGCGACCGTGTCCATGCCGCCGTCCCACAGGAAGAAGACGGTGCCCAGCACTTCGTCGTCGGTCAGCCTGCGGCCGTCGATCTCGCCGTGGACGATCTTGCTGGCGACGCCGCCGTTGGGCCGCTCGCGCTGTTCGGCGATGAACTCGCGCATGTAATCGAGCGCGCTGGAGACGCCCCAGCTCATCCGCTCATAATTCTCGAACTCGAAATGCATCGGGTGGGACCAGGAGAGGAAGTGCTCGAAGCGCTCCTCGGGAAAGCCCATGAACTGCATGAAGACCTTGACCGGATAGACCCGGCTGAATTCATAGGCGGCATCGCAGTGGCCGCGTTGCTCGAAGCCGTCGATCAGCCGGTCTATTTCCGCGCGAATCACCGGCTCGAGCGCGACCACGGCCCTTGGGGAGAACCAGGGCTCGAGGAACTTGCGGAACTTCGTGTGCTCGGGCGGGTCGAGCTGGATCGGGATTGCCGTCAGGTCGATGCCCATGGCGCGGAAATAGGGATAGATCGCCGAGGAGGAATAGCGGTCGGAATTCTGGAAGATCTCGCGGATCGGCTCGAAACGCGTCGCCACCCAGATACCATCGGCCAGCCGCGACATCTTTGGCTTCGAGCGGAACAGCGGCGGGCAATCGCGCAGCAGCGCCTCGCTCGGGGCATAGGGATCGAGCAGGGTATTGGGCGCGAGGGTCGCTTCCCAGGGATAGCTGGCGAGGTCCGTCATGGCGCAAGCATGCCGTTCGCTGCCTCTTGACGCAATCGCCGCATTGCGGCCAGCTTCGCGGCAAGGAAACGGGAGAGGAAGCATTCATGGCCAAGGTCATCGTCATCACGGGAGCAGGTTCGGGCCTCGGCCGGGCCATCGCGCGCAGGTTCGCGGCGGACGGAGATCACGTCGTGTTGCTCGGGCGGACGCTGTCCAAGCTGGAGAAGGTCGCGGCGGAATTGGGGGATCGGGCCATGCCGCTCGCCTGCGACATCGGCAATCCGGATAACGTCCGCACGGCCTTCGCCCGGATCGCCGAACGCCACCGCAGGATCGACGCCCTGATCAACAATGCGGCGATGATCGACTACGCGACCATTGCCGAGGCGAGCGATGCGCACATCCTCGGCGTCGTCAGCACCAACCTGACCGGCA
>JAYRPK010000210.1:0-3874 GCA_041911195.1 Novosphingobium sp.
AAACTTGCCGCACATCGGCATCGTTTCCGACCGGCTTTCGGCCTACAATGGCCAGCTCATCATCCACAACATCGGCGGCGGCGCCCATGAAGACGACATGGTCGTGGCCCAACGCCTGACAGGACGCTTCCGCTGGCGGGTGTGACACTGTAGGGGCCGCCCATCCTCAGTGGAGTCCAGCAATATGGGTTATCGGGTAGCGGTCGTCGGCGCGACCGGGAATGTCGGGCGCGAAATGCTCAATGTGCTCGCCGAGCGCGAGTTTCCCGTGGACGAGGTTGCCGCCGTCGCCAGCGGCCGCTCCACCGGCAGCGAGATCGAGTTCGGCGAGACCGGGCGCATGCTCAAGTGCAGGAACCTTGAGCATTTCGATTTCACCGGCTGGGACATCGCGCTGTTTTCCGCCGGCTCCGGCCCCGCCCAGGCCTATGCCCCCAAGGCCGCCGCGCAGGGCTGCGTGGTCATCGACAACTCATCGTTCTGGCGCATGGACCCCGACGTACCGCTGGTCGTGCCCGAAGTGAACCCGGACGCGATCGACGGCTACAAGCGCAAGATGATCATCGCCAACCCCAACTGCTCGACCGCGCAGATGGTCGTAGCCTTGAAGCCGCTGCACGATGCGGCGACGATCAAGCGGGTGGTGGTATCGACCTACCAGTCGACCTCGGGCGCGGGCAAGGTCGGCATGGCCGAGCTGTGCGAACAGAGCCGCGCCATCTTCGTTGGCGATCCGGTGGAGCCGAAAAAGTTCACCAAGCAGATCGCCTTCAACGTCATCCCCCACATCGACAGCTTCCTCGACGACGGCTCGACCAAGGAGGAATGGAAGATGGTGGTCGAGACCAAGAAGATCCTCGACCCCAAGGTGAAGGTCGTGGCGACCTGCGTGCGGGTGCCGGTCTTCGTCGGGCACTCGGAAGCGATCACACTGGAGTTCGAGAAGGAGATTTCGGCGAAGAAGGCGCAGGCTGTGCTGCGCGACGCGCCCGGCGTCATGCTCATCGACAAGCGCGAGGACGGCGGATACGTCACCCCGATCGAATGCGTCGGTGACGGCGCGACCTTCGTATCGCGCGTGCGCGAGGATTCGACCGTCGAGAATGGCCTTGCGCTGTGGTGCGTGTCGGACAACCTCAGGAAGGGCGCGGCGCTCAATGCGGTGCAGATCGCCGAGCTGCTGGGGCGGAGGCACTTGAAGAAGGGGTGATGGCAATCGAATTCAGTGCCAGCTTCGACGGCTCCAATCTCGCGGTGCACCGACTGGGCACGGGCCGCCCGTTAGTGCTGCTCCACGGCCTGTTCTCCAGCGCCGAGATCAACTGGATCAAGTATGGCACGGCAGCTCAGCTTGCCCAGGCGGGCTTCGAGTGCATCATGCCTGACCTACGCGCCCACGGGCAAAGCGATGCGCCGCACGATCTTGCGGCCTATCCTCCCGGCGTGCTGGCCAAGGACCTTGTCGCAATTGTCGAGGCGCTGGGCCTGACGGACTACGACCTTGCCGGCTTCTCGCTTGGCGCGCGCACCTCGGTCTCGGCGGTGCTGGCGGGCCTTGCGCCCCGGCGGCTGGTGCTGGGCGGCATGGGGCTGGAAGGGCTGACCGGCTGGGAGGCGCGCACCGCGCACTTTCGCCGGGCGATCGAGCTGTTCGGATCGTTCAGGCTAGGCGATCCCGAATATATCGCCCAGCAGTTCATGAAGAGCACCAAAGTCGATCGCGAGGCGATGCTGCCGCTGCTCGCCTCGGTCGAGGATATCGCGCCCGAAGCACTTTCGGCCATCACCATGCCCACGCTGGTGGTCTGCGGGGCGCAGGACAGCGACAATGGCTCCGCCACGGCATTGGCGGCAGCGCTGCCGCATGCGCGCTATGCCGAAATTCCCGGCACCCACATGAGCTGCGTGACCAAGCCCGATCTCGGCCAGGCCATAGTCGATTTCCTGGCCGCCTGAGGCACCCGCCCGACGATCCCCGCTTGACGCTCCGGAGCGGCTGATCCAGCCTTGCGCCATGACCGCCACGGTGCGGTTCGACATTGCATATCAGAGGTTGCACAGATGATCAGACACGTATCGCTCGCGGCGCTTGCCGCCACGCTTGCGGCCAGTCCGGCCCATGCCGAGACCCAGCCCCCGCAACAGGCCGCAGAGGCCTTCGTCGCCAAGGCCGAGGCAGACTATGAAAAGGCCGGTATCGAAGCCGGGCAGGCGGACTGGGTCTACCAGACATATATCACGCAGGACACCGAAGCGATGACTGCGCGCGCAAGCGCGGCGGCGACGGTAGTCAATGTCACAACTGCACTGGGCGCGGCCAGGTTCGCGGACGTGCCCGGACTGACCTACGATACCGCCCGCAAGCTCAACCGCATGCGCACCCTGATCGTCCTGCCCGCCCCCACCCGCCCTGGCGCGGCCGGGGCAGTGGCCATGTTGACCGCCCGAATGCAGGGAATCTATGGCAAGGGCCAGGGAACGCTGCTGGGCAAGCCGATCAACGGCTCCGACATCGAAGCGGCCATGGGCACCAACCGCAATCCGGCCGAGCTCAAGGAGATGTGGGTGAGCTGGCACGACAATGTCGGCAAGCCGATGCGCGAGGACTACACCAGGCTGGTGGCGCTTTCGAATGAGGGCGCGAAGGAGCTGGGCTATGCCGATGTCGGCGTGCTGTGGCGCTCCAACTACGACATGAGCCCCGAGGCCTTCACCGCTTTGACCGAGAAGCTGTGGACCGAAGTGAAGCCGCTGTACGACCAGTTGCACTGCTTCACCCGCGCCAGGCTCAACGAGCGCTATGGCGACGAAGTCCAGGCCAAGACCGGCCCGATCCGCGCCGACCTGCTCGGCAACATGTGGGCGCAGGAATGGGGCAACATCTATGACGTGGTGGCGCCGCCGGGCGCGGGCGACCTGGGCTTCGACACGACCCAACTGCTCCAGGCCAAGCAATACGATCCGCTCAAGATGGTCCGCGCCGGTGAGAACTTCTTCAACTCGCTCGGCTTCGAACCGCTGCCGGCGACCTTCTGGGAACGCTCGCAGTTCGTGAAGCCCGCCGACCGCCAGGTAGTCTGCCACGCTTCGGCATGGGATCTCGACAACAAGGACGACCTGCGCATCAAGATGTGCATCCGGGTCAATGGCGATGACTTCGTCACCATCCACCACGAGCTGGGCCACAACTATTACCAGCGCGCCTACAACAAACAGCCGGCGCTCTATCTGGATGGCGCGAACGACGGCTTCCACGAAGCGATCGGCGATACGATCGCCCTGTCGATCACGCCCGAATACCTCGTCCAGGTCGGCCTGCTCGACCGCGCGCAGGTGCCGGGCCCGGAAAAGGACCTGGGGCTTCTGCTGCGCCAGGCGATGGACAAGGTCGCCTTTCTGCCCTTCGGCCTGCTGATCGACCGCTGGCGCTGGCAGGCGTTCTCGGGCGAGATCCAGCCCGCGCAATACCAGCAGGCCTGGACGGACATGCGCCTGAGGTATCAGGGCATCGTCCCGCCGGCCCCTCGCGGCGGCGATGCCTTCGATCCGGGGGCCAAGTACCATATCCCGGCAGTAGTGCCCTACACGCGCTATTTCCTCGCCCGGGTGCTGCAGTTCCAGTTCTACGAGGCGGCCTGTAATATCTCGGGCTGGAAGGGCCCGCTGCATCGCTGCTCGTTCTATGGCAACAAGCAGGTGGGCGAGCGGATGAACGCCATGCTCGCCATGGGCGCGAGCAAGCCCTGGCCCGATGCGCTGGAGGCCTTCACCGGCAGCCGCGAAATCAGCGGCAAGCCGATGATCCGCTACTTCGCCCCGCTGACCCGCTGGCTGCAGCAGCAGAACCGGGGGAGAAAGTGCGGGTGGTGAACAA
>JAYRPK010000211.1:0-8008 GCA_041911195.1 Novosphingobium sp.
AACCTGACGCGAGTGTCGATGCCGAAGCGAAAGCTGAAGTCGATTGGCTGATTGCGCTTGTTAGCTCTATCCGGGCCACAAGGAATGAATTGAATGTGCCGCCGGGACAGAGACTGATTGGCTATCTTGAGTTGCCCCAGCCTGAGACTGAAGACTTGCTCGTGCGAAATCAGGATGCATTGGTTCGGCTCGCCAAGGTCTCTTGGGACGCATCAAAAGGTCTCCGTGAAGGCCCAACAATGCGCGTGGCTGCTGGCAAGGCTGAACTCGTAATGCCGCTAGGTGGCGTCATTGACGTTGATGCCGAAAAGGCCCGCCTCGCCAAGGCCCTCGAACTTTCCGCCAAGGAAGCCAAGTCCCTCGAAGGCCGGCTCAACAACCCTGCCTTCGTCGAGAAGGCCAAGCCCGAGGCCGTCGAGAAGGCCCGCGCCGACCAT
Source organism: Novosphingobium sp. (assembly GCA_041911195.1). Lineage (GTDB taxonomy): Bacteria > Pseudomonadota > Alphaproteobacteria > Sphingomonadales > Sphingomonadaceae > Novosphingobium. The sequence goes on from JAYRPK010000211.1 coordinate 438, forward strand.
GCCCACCATGCTGCCGAGGCCGAGCGGCTGGCTGCTGCGCTCAAGCGGCTCGGATAGGGAAAGTGGGGCTGTTCGGCCGGTTGCGCGCGCTGTTCGGGGGCTCGGCGCCTATGCCGGACCTTGGCATGCCGCCCCCGGCCGATCCGCTTGAAGTCACGGGCGTGGTCGCCGAGACCGGAGCCATGGCCTTTCAGCGCGATGGCAAGCGCTACGACTTTTCCGTTTTGCTGGTCGCCTGGCGGCAGGATCGCGGTCCCGCCCAGTCGCGCCTTCTGCGGATCGAGCGGACGATCAAGGGCCGGGACGAGGCCGAACGGTGGAAGGCGATGTTTCCGGCGCGCGGCACCGTGCGCATGCGCATCGAAGCGCCGCCACGCGATCGTGCCGGCATCCTGGTCGCCGATCTCGCCGAATGGCTGTCGGGTTCCCACGATTCCGAGCTTGAGCGGCTGGCCCATGCCTCGCTCAATCCCGAGCCTTATGAGCATCCCGTGCTGGGCACCATCAAACCCGATCCCGATTTCTCCAGCGTCTTTACCTGCCTGGGCGATTGGCTGGGCGCGGAAGTCGAATTCGTGTTCAATGTCAGGCGTGGCGAACGGCCTGACGCGCTGGTTCCCGTGCTCGACCTGGTGCTGGCCGATCCTGCCGGCTGGCAGGCCAGGGCGCGGCAGAAGATCGCCGAGGATCTGTTCGCCACATGGCAGGCCGACTGGAACAAGACGGGAGAGGTGCTCGACGTCACGGCCTGGCTCGATCGCATGAAGCTGCTGTCGATATCGGTCAGCGACGACGAGGGCATCGAATTCGATTTCGACGACAACGGGCTGTTCGGCGATCAGGGCGTGTTCGTTTCCGGCACCCGCGAAGGCTTCGATCTGGCCGAACTGGTCGCCTGATGGCGCTGGTGCTCGCCACCACGAAGCCCGGTGAACCGGAGATCTTCGCCTCGCTCCAGGGCGAGGGGCGCTCCGCCGGCAAGCCCTGCGCCTTCATCCGCCTGTCGCGCTGCAACCTTGCCTGCCAGTGGTGCGACACTGCCTACACCTGGCGCTTCACCGGCGACAACCGCCCGCACCGCGACGACATCGCCTTCGACCGCATGGCCAACCAGGTCACCCTCACCGAGGATGACGCCGCCGCCCAGGTTGCAGCGCTCGGCCAGCCGCGCCTCGTCGTCACTGGCGGCGAGCCCTTGCTGCAGGCTCCGGCGCTGGCGCGGATGCTGGCGCTGTTGCCGGACATGGCCATAGAGATCGAGACCAACGGCACGGTGATTCCGCCCCCCGCGCTCGATGCATTGGTCCATCAGTACAATGTCAGCCCCAAGCTGGCGCATAGCGGCAATCCGGCGGACCTGGCGCTGAACCCTGCCGCCATGGCGCATTGGGCGGCGGAAGCCAGGGCGTGGTTCAAGTTCGTGATCGCCTCGCCGGAGGACCTTGCCGAGGTCCTGGCGCTGCAGCAGGCCCATGCCATTCCCGCCAGCCGTATCGCGCTGATGCCTGAGGGGCGGGATAGCGAGAGCCTGCGCACGCGCGCAGGCTGGCTTGCCGCAATCTGTTCGCAACACGGTTTTTCCCTGTCCGACCGCTTGCATATCCACCTCTTCGGCGACACGAGGGGGACGTGAGCGACACCGTCATCCCGGAAAGCAGCGAACCCCAGGCGATGCGCGGCGATCTGACCGCCGGGCCAGTGGGCAAGACCCTGCTGATGTTTACCCTGCCGACGCTGGGCGCCAATGTGCTGCAATCGCTCAACGGCTCGATCAGCGCGATCTATGTCGGCAAATTCCTTGGCGAAGCGGCATTCGCCGGGGCGGGCATTGCCAACATGGTGATGTTTCTCATCTTCTCCAGCGTGTTCGGCCTGTCGATGGCGGCAACCATCATGATCGGCCAGGCCATGGGGCGGCGCGACGTCGAAGAGGTTCGCCGCATCGCCGGCGCGACGACCGGCACCTTCCTGATCGCCAGCCTATTTCTCGCCATGCTCGGCGGGCTGATGACCCCGCCGATCCTGCGCGCCCTGGCGACGCCCGCCGCGGCCTATCCCCATGCCGTCTCGTTCCTCCATATCGTGTTCCTCACCCTGCCGCTGGTGTTCATCACCATGCTGCTGCAATCGGCGCTGCGCGGCATCGGCGATGCGGTTACGCCGCTGTGGAGCACGATCCTCAATCTGGTCTTCTCGATCCTGCTCAACCCGATTTTCATTCTCGGGCTGGGGCCGCTGCCGGCGATGGGCCTGCCGGGCGCTGCAATCGCGGGCGCGGTGACCAATTTCATCTGCCTGGTCTTCGTGCTTTACCGCATCTACGCGCTCGACCTGCCGATGCGGCTGCGCGGAGCGGAATGGCACTTGTTGCGGCCGGATTGGGAGCACCTGAAGCCGATCCTGGTCATGGGCCTGCCGATGAGCCTGTCGACGGCGATCATGGCGGTTTCGACCGTAGTCATGCTTGGCCTGATCAACCGCGAGGGCGTCGATACGTCGGCCGCCTACAATGCCGCCCAGCAATTGTGGAACTACATCCAGATGCCGGCCTTTGCCGTGGGCAGCGCGGTTTCGGCCATGGCGGCGCAGAACATCGGCGCCGGCCGCTGGGATCGCATCGGTCAGCTGGCGCGTGCAGGCGTCATGGCCAATGTCGCGATGACCGGCATTCTCCTCGTCTTCCTCTTGCTCGGCGGGCGCTTCCTGCTCGGGCTGTTCCTGCCGCATGGCAGCGAGGCGATCGAAATCGGCCAGCACATCAACCTGATGATCGGCTGGACTTTCATCCCGATGGGCGTTTCCATGGTGATGACTTCGGTCGTGCGCGCCAACGGAGCGGTGCTGGCACCCTTCGTCATCCTGGTCTTTTCGGTGATCGCGGTTCGGATGGGCGTGGGCTTCGGCCTCTATCCAAGCTTTCGCGCCGACGCGATCTGGTGGGCCTTCATCTCTAGCAGCCTATCCTCGGCGCTGCTGGGCGTGGCCTATTACCTGCACGGCGGCTGGCGCAAGGGCGCGCATGCGGTACCTGCGTTGGGGACTTCGCCGGCGGAATGAGGTTTCGCCGGCTGATGGGTTATCGCCGCTCGCGAAAGAACCCGCGCAACAATTCTCCGGCCTCCGCCTCGCCCATGCCTGAATAGACTTCGGGCCGGTGCAGGCACTGCTCCTGCTCGAAGACCCGCGCGCCATGCTCCACCGCGCCACCCTTGGGATCGGCTGCGGCGTAATAGAGGCGGGCAAGCCGCGCATGGGCGATGGCGCCGGCGCACATGGCGCAGGGCTCCAGCGTTACCCAAAGCTCGCAGCCTTCCAGCCGCTCGTTGCCCAGCACCCGCGCGGCCTCGCGGATCGCCAGGATTTCGGCATGGGCGGTGGGATCGGACTGGGCGCGCGGGGCGTTATGCGCGCTGGCGATCACCGCGCCATCCTTCACCACCACCGCGCCGATCGGCACTTCGCCTGCTGCTCCTCCCTTGCGCGCTTCGTCCAGCGCCAAGGCCATCGGCTCGGGGAGCGGCCAGCGGGTCATGGAAGGATTATCACACCCGCCCGACGCTGATGTAGGTGAAGCCGTGACTGCGCACTTCGTCCGGATCGTAGACGTTGCGCAGGTCCACCAGCACCTTGCCGCGCGCGATCCTGGCGATCCGTTCGAAATCGAGCGCGCGGAAGGCGTCCCACTCGGTGACGATGACCACTGCGTCCGCCTGCTCGATGGCGGCATAGGCATCGGGCTTCATCGCCACTTCGGGCAACATCGGCTTCGCCAGTTCCATGCCCTCGGGGTCATAGGCGGTCACTTCCACGCCCGTATCGGCCAGCGTCTGGGCAATGGCGATGGACGGCGCGTCGCGCATGTCGTCGGTGTTGGGCTTGAAGGTGAGGCCGAGCAGCGCCACGCGCTTGCCGCGCGGCGAATCTCCCAGCGCCTCGATCACCTTGCGGCCCATGGCGCGCTTGCGGCTCTCGTTGACCTTGGCGACGGCCTCGACGATGCGCAGCGGGCTGTCATGGTCCTCGGCGGTCTTGAGCAAGGCCAGCGTATCCTTGGGGAAACAACTGCCGCCATATCCCGGGCCGGCATGGAGGAACTTGGGGCCGATGCGGTTGTCCAGCCCGATCCCGCGCGAGACGTCCTGAACGTCGGCGCCGGTCTTCTCGCACAGGTCGGCGATTTCGTTGATGAAGGTGATCTTGGTGGCGAGGAAGGCATTGGCCGCATACTTGATCAGCTCGGCGCTGCGGCGGCTGGTGAACAGGATCGGCGCCTTGTTGAGGAACAGCGGGCGATAGACTTCGCGCATCACGTCCTGCGCCCAGGGATCGTCCGTGCCGATGACGATGCGGTCGGGCCGCTTGAAATCGTCGATCGCCGCGCCTTCGCGCAGGAATTCGGGGTTGGAAGCGACGGCGAAGCGCTGTTTGGTGCCCGATTCCGACAGTATCCGTTCGACCTCGTCGCCGGTGCCGACCGGGACAGTCGACTTGGTGACGACCACGACAGGATGATCGAGGTTCGCGCCCACTTCCTCGGCGACGGCATGGACGAAGGACAGGTCGGCATGGCCGTCGCCGCGCCGCGATGGCGTGCCCACGGCGATGAAGACGGCGGCGGCGCCGCTGATCCCGGCGGGAAGGTCGGTGGTGAACGACAGCCGTCCGGCCGCGACATTGCGCGCGACCAGTTCGGCCAGCCCCGGCTCGTAGATCGGCATTTCGCCGGCCTGCAGCCGGGCGATCTTGGCCGGGTCCTTGTCGATGCAGACCACGTCGTGGCCGAAATCGGCGAAGCAGGCTCCCGAGACCAGCCCGACATAACCCGAGCCCGCCATGGCGATTTTCATGCGATAGTCCCCTTCAGACCGGGCGCGACCCGGTGGTAATGTGTCCGTCCGCCTCGACCGCTTCGATAAACCAGCGGTCGGCGCCTTCAAGAGCCAGCGCCGTCAGCCGCCCGCTCATGTAGGCGCCGGTGTCGATGCCGATGCGGTTGTGCCGCACGGCAGGCTCATCGACAATGGTGTGCCCGTGGACGACGACGTGGCCACTATCCTGCGAATTGCTAAGGAACGGTTCGCGGATCCAGCGCAAGTGTTCGTGCTTCTGCTGTTCCAGCGGCACGCCCGGCTCGATGCCTGCGTGGACGAACAGGTAGTCGCCGAAGATCGCCCAGTCCTCGAAATGACGGATGAAGGCCAGGTCTTCGGCCGGGATCGTCCGGCGCATGATCCGCTGCGCTTCCTCGAGGGTGGCGCCATCCCATTGGTGCCGGTCGATCGGATAGGACAGCATGGTCTCGCGCCCGCCGAAGCGCAGGAAGCGGCGCAGCACTTCGAGATCGTCGAGGCTGCGCAGCAGCATTTCCTCGTGATTGCCGCAAAGGATGCGGGTCTCGCGGCGCACTGCCAGGGAGCGGGCCGAGGCGATCACCCCGGCGCTATCCTCGCCGCGATCGACCAGGTCGCCCAGCAGGACGATGGTCGTCCGGGCCTGCAGGCGGCACATATCGTCGCGCTCGATCGCGGCGATCAGCGCATCGAACAGCGCGCGCCGGCCGTGTACGTCGCCCACCGCATAGACCCGCTCACCCGGCGGAACAGCGGGTTGCGACCGCACCGTTTTCGGCCGGAACAATTTGCGCAGGGCATCGATCATGACGGATTGCTGCGCCGCGATATAGACATGCGGTGGTGCCCCCACAAGCGAAGTTCGCGTGGCGCTAGACCTGTTGCCCTTGCGCCACAGTGAACCGGCATCTAGGGGGCGGCCCAAATTTTTCTCTTGTGCAATGCAGCAATTGTGTGCAGCCTTGCGGGGTTATCGCAAGTTGCTCCCGAAAGAGAGGCGCACGGCGAGCACGCAGGCGGGACGAAGCAAACTATTTCGTGAGGAAACGAACATGCTTACGTCCATCCGCAGCCTTGTGGCTGCAACTCTTCTGGCCGGCACTGCGCTGGCTGCGACCCCCGCTCTGGCAGACGAAACCGATCCGCCCAGCGAATTCACCTTCACGGGCAATGTCGCGGTGGTCACCGACTATCGCTTCCGCGGTCTTTCGCAGACCTCGGGCGATCCAGCGATCCAGGGCTCGCTCAACATCAACCACAAGAGCGGCTTCTACGTCGGGATGTGGAGCTCGAACATCAGCTTCGACAGGACCTTCCCGGCGCTCGATCCGGTCTACGGTCACCAGGAGCTGGACGTCTACGCCGGCTGGACCGGCAGCCTTGGCGGCGGAGTGACCGCCGATGTCGGGGTCCTGATGTACGTCTATCCGGGCGGCCATGTCGGCAAGGCCAACTTCGTAGAGCCCTATGCGTCGATTTCGACCACGCTGGGCCCCGTCACCGGCAAGCTCGGCGTCGCCTATGCGCCCAGCCAGGCATCGCTTGATTTCAATGCCGATGGCAACAACGACGACAACGTCTATGCCTATGTCGACCTGAGCGCTTCCATTCCCGATACACCGATCTCGCTTTCGGCGCACGCGGGCTATACCTCGGGGGCGCTTTCGCCCAATTTCGCGACGGGCAAGACGCTCGATTACAAGGGCGGCTGGGATTACAATATCGGCGCCTCGGCGAACATCACCAAGAACCTGTCGCTGGGCGTCCAGTATATCGGCGTCGATGGAAATTCGATCCACGATTACTCGAACGACACTGTCGTGGGCACGCTCAAGTTCGCATTCTGAAATCTTCGATTCAGGAGGAACGGGGCCCGCACCGGATAGACCGGGCGGGCCCTTTTCCGTTTCAGCGCAGGTAGAAATCGACCGTGGTGACGACCCGCACCCGCTTGTAGGGCGAATCGATCGCGCCGCCCCCACCGCCTTCCTCCGATCCGCTCGAGCTCGAATCGCGCGGCGCGATCGAGAAGTAGCCCTGGGTGGCGCTCTTGATCTGGCCCACCGATGTGCCGCTGTCGCGGGCGAACTGTTCGGCAGAGGCGCGCGCGTCCTTGGTCGCCTGGGCGATCATCGCCGGCTTGATCGCATTGAGCTTGGTGAAGCTGAACTGGACGCCGGAACCGTCCTCGATCACCACGCCGCGACGCACCAGGTCGAACTGGCGCTTGGCCGCTTCCTGCGCGCGGGGGATGTCGTTCGAGCGCAGCACCATGGTCTGGCGCACGGTGACTTCGGGAACGCCGTTGCTGGTATATTGCGAGACGTTGACACCGGCGGGCTGCAGCGCCTCGGCAGGAAAGCCCAGTTCGCGGAAATAGGCGCGGATCGCCTGGCTGTCCTGATCGGCCTCGGTCTGGGCGGCAGAGAGATCGGCGGCCTTGGCCGAATAGGTCAGCGACCAGGTGGCGAGATCGGCGGTGACATCGCGCTCGGCCAGGCCCCGCACGGTGACTGAGCGGTCGGCGTCGCGGGCGCGCACCAGGCCATTGCCCAAGGTGTAGCCGCCAATGACCAGGCCAATGGCGAGTACGGCGGCCGAGGCGAGCCAGCGGCGGTTGGTGGAATCGGCGAAGAATGCTCTGGCGGCGCCAGGCGCATCGGAGCTAGTGTCGTTCATGGCTGAGGACTCCCTGTATTTCGGGAACCTTGCGGCAACGGG
>JAYRPK010000212.1:0-5400 GCA_041911195.1 Novosphingobium sp.
CCAGCCGAGAATGAACCTGGGCTCCAGCGCGAGACGCGGCGCGAGGTCGACCCCCAGCACAAGTTGCGCGGCGCCGGTAAGATCACCGTCCTGGGAGACATAGAAGTAATGCTCGGCCTCCAGGCCCGGGAGCAATTCCCCCGCGATCCCTGCCGCGCCGTGGGTCAGGTCGGAGCCTTCACGCACGTCATGGCGCACACCCAGGTGCACTGCGACCTTGTCCGACAACGCCCTGGAATAGAAGGCCTGGAGCTGGACATTGTCGAAAGCGGCGCGAGTCTGGCTGCCGCCGGCAGCCTTGAGCAGGATCTGGTCGGCGCCCTTGCCGGCCGTCAGGGTGGTGTCGAACAGGAGGTGATCCTCACCCTTGCCGACATGCACTTCGAGGAGATCGACCTCCAGCCCCACCGCATCCGCCGCCCGTGCCGGCTGGAGCCAGAGGAGCATGGACGCAACCAGAAGCTTCAGGAGGGAACGAATGAGCATGACCCTTGATGGCATGGCCGGATTGGCAAGATGTGCCGAAGCGACTGTAGCAAGTGGCATTTCTTGTCAAAACCAGCTGTGGATTCCGAACAGGAACGAAACGGCAGAGACCTTCTCGCCGTTCGCGCGAGCATGATCGGCGGTGCCGCCGAGCTTGCGCTCCCAGTTGACCCCGACATAGGGTGCCAGCTTGCGGTTCACCTGATAGCGCAGCCGCGCGCCCAGCTCGACCTTCTCGATCCCCCCGCCGATGCCCAGTTCGGGGACGTCCTGCATGGCCACGTTGAACTCGGCCGAGGGCTGGAGGATCAGCGACTGGGTAATGCGCATGTCATGCTCGGCCTCGATCCGGGCATGGACGTCGCCCTTGTTCGAAACCAGCAATTGCCCCTCCACCTCGATCCAGTAGGGCGCGAGACCGGAGATGCCGACCATGGCATAGGTTCGCTGCGGGCCGGGGCGGAAGTCGTGCCGCACCCCGAGGTCGATGTTGAACCAGGGATCGATCGCATGGCGCCAGCGCGCGCTCAACTCGGCCCGTTCCGGGCCATGCTTGAACTCTCCCTCGCCCTCTGTCGCAAGGACGAAGCGGTCGATATCTCCACCGGTCCAGGCCTGCGCCTTCCAGGCATAGCCGTCGCCGCCGTTCACGGCGCGATATTCCAGCCGGTCGATCCACAAGGTGGAAGTCGAGAAGCGCCCTTCCTTGAGCAGTGCGGCCCGCGACGGGTCCATGCGGCCAGCGGGATAGACGCGGTCGGCGGCATAATCCGTGGCGAGTGGCGGCGCGGGCTCGTTGCCGACTTCGGCGTCCTCGCTTACGGGGGCCTGCACCTCGCCATGCTGGCTGTGCTGGCTGTGGTCCATCTCCTGCGCCGCCGCCGGAAAGGCGACGAGGGCGAGCAGCAGTGCGAGCGCCCTCATGCCCCGCCCCCCTGGTGGCGCACGGTGATGACGCGCATCATCCCGGCATGCATGTGCAGCAGCATGTGGCAATGAAACGCCCAGTCGCCCTCGGCATCGGCGGTGAAATCGAACGACACCCGCCCGCCGGGCAGGACATTGACGGTATGCTTGCGCGGCCGGTTGCCCGGCTCTCCGGTCACCAGTTCAAAGAAGTGGCCATGCAAGTGGATGGGATGGGGCATCATCGTGTCGTTGATCAGGTTGATCCGCACACGCTCGCCATGGCGGAAAGGTATGCGGCCCGCCCCGTCCGAAATGGTCTTGCCGTCGATGGACCACATGTAGCGTTCCATGTTCGCGGTCAGGTGCAGGTCGATCTGGCGGCCGGGCTTGCGCAGGTCGGGATTGGGCCCGAGCGAGCGCAGGTCCGCATAGGTCAGCACGCGGTGATCGACCTTTTCGAGGCCGGTCGGCCGGTCACCAAGCCGGTCCGCCGGCATGGGCGATAGCGATGCGACGCCCGGGCCCAGCTTGACGCCTGGGGCAACAGAAGGATCGCGCATCGACATCGAATGCCCGGACATCGAGGAATTGGCCGGCTTGCTGAGGTCGATCTCGCCGCCCTGCCCCATGTCCATGGCGCTCATGTCCATGCCCATGTCGCGCATGTTGAGCAGCGGTCGTTCGCGCAGGGCGGGCACGGGTGCCACCATGCCGAGGCGCGGCGCCAGCGTGCCGCGCACCAACCCGGAACGATCCAGCGCCTCGCCGACGATTGCATAGGCGCGGTCCTCGGCGGGCGTGACGATCACATCGTAGGTCTCGGCTATGGCGATCTGGAATTCGTCCACCTCGACCGGGCGGACCAGGTTGCCGTCGGCCGCGACCACCGTCATCGCCAGGCCCGGAATGCGGAAATTGAAGTTGGTCATCGCCGAGGCATTGATGATCCGCAGGCGCACCCGCTCGCCGGGCGCGAACAGGCCGGTCCAGTTTTCCGGCGTGCCGTGGCCGTTGATCAGGAAGCTGTAGGTCGAGCCGGTGACGTCCGAGATATCGGTCGGGTCCATGCGCATGGCCGCCCATTCCAGCCGTTCCTTGAGCGGCTGGTCCTTGCCCGCCAGCAAGCCGGCAATGGTCTGCTTGCGGTTGTTGAAATGGCCGCTCGCCAGTTTCAGGCGGCGCAATTGCTCGTGCGGATGCATCGGGCTCCAGTCCGACAGCACGATGACATGCTCGCGATCCTGGCGCACCGGATCGGACTCGCGGGGATCGATGATCAGCGGGCCGAACAGGCCGGTGGCCTCCTGCATGCCGGAATGGCTGTGGTACCAGTAAGTGCCCGAGTGCAGCAGCGGGAATTCGTAGGTGAAGGTCTCGCCCGGATCGATGCCCGGGAAGCTGACGCCCGGCACTCCGTCCATATTGAACGGCACCAGCAGCCCGTGCCAATGGATCGAGCTTTGCTCCTTCAGCCGGTTGGTGACGGCGAGGCGAACCCTGTCGCCCTCGCGCAAGCGGATGAGCGGGGCGGGAAGCGTACCGTTGACCAGAACGGCGTGATGCGCGGAGCGGCCGCCGGTTTCGAAATGGCCCTCCTCGATGGTCAGGGCAATGTCTTTGCCGGAAAGCACATTGCCGGACATGGCTCCTTCAGTGCCGCTGCGTGCCCAGGCAGGAAACAAGGGGGCAAGCGCCAGCGAAGCGACGAGCGAGCCGGTGCCGGCCAGCAGGCCGCGTCGATTGATCGAGACAGATCGGTCCATGCCCCCTGATACGCGCGCGGCGCGCCTAGCCCTCAAGCAGGGCCGACAATTTCTGCCGGGCGCGATAGATGCGGGTTTCGATCGTCTTGCGGCTGACGCCCAGCAGCGCGGCTGCCTCGTCCTGGCTCAGCCCCTCGATGGCGCAAAGCACCAGCGGCTCCCTGAGCTTTGCGGGAAGTTCGCGGATTTCGCGCTGGATGCGCGCCATTGCCGCAGCGGACTGCATCGCCATTTCGGGATCGGGCCCGGGATCGGCCACCAGGGCCGCCTCCTCGATGGGGCGGGCAAAAGTCAGCAGACGGCGCACTTTCCGGCGGCGGCCCCAATCCCGGCACTTGTTGAGCGCGATGCGCAGCACCCAGGCGCGGAAGGGCCGGCCGGCATCGAAGCGGTTCAGCGCGGAGAAGGCGGCGATGAAGGCTTCCTGCGTAAGGTCGATCGCCTCGCTCTCGTCGCCGGCATGCAGGCGGGCCAGCCGGTACACGGCCTCGCGATGGCGGCGCATCAGCCCGGAATAGGCCGACTGGTCGCCGGCCAGGGCGGCGCGGGCAAGCCGGGCGTCTTCAGCCAGGTCGCTTTGCCCGGACATGCCGGGCTATTCGCCGTTGCCCTCGGTCAGCGCCTTGCTCACCGCCCGGTCGAACCGCGCCGCCTGATCGGGGCGCATCAGGGCGCGCATGGCGAAGACATGCTCCAGCGTGGCCTTTTGCAAGTCGCCCATGGCCATGTGCGCATGATCGACCGCGGCGGCGACGCGGGGACCATACTGGTGCTCGCTGGCCATGGCCTGGGCCAGTTCGCCATTGGCGGCCATGAGCTTCTCCTCAAGCCCTTTTCGGCGCTGGGCAAATTGAGTCTCCAGCGCGTCGATCTTCGCTTCCTGCGCGGCATCGAGATCGAGCTGTTCGTGAACAAAGCCGTGCAACTCACCGCCTGCTTGGTGATTGCCCGTCATCACGTTGCGCGCCGCCCAGGAAGCCCCCACCGCAACGGCGGCGGCGATCACGGCGACCAGCAGGTAGCGCCCCAGGTTGCCCATCACCCGGCCAGCAGGTGCGAAGGCGCGTTGGAAGGAATGCCGAACATCGGCCCGCGCTGCGCCTCGCGCCCCGGTATCAGGCTAGCGGAGACGCCGATTACCATGGCGATTGCGCCCGCGAGCACCAGCCCCCGGCGCGAAACGGCCATTTCGCGCTGCTCGGCAACGCCCGCAAAAACGCCGGCGTCGATCGCGGCAAGTCCCTGCGGCACTGGCGCCGCCTTCAGGCTGTCGAGAAGGCTGTCGAGGTCGGTCATCGGCAATGTCCTGGCTGAAACTTGCATAGAATACGTTGCCGGCGAATGCATCCCTCAAACCGCCGGGCAGCTGCCGTGCATTTTCTTGCGGCGCAACCAAGGGATGCTGCAATGAGCCGCGTATTGTTCCCCGGATGCCGGAAACAGGCATTGCCCACATATGACCGGAGATACCCCTATGCGCCGCCTTCCCCTGATTGCCCTTGCCGCCAGCGCGTTCCTCGCTTCCGCCGTGCCCGCCGCCGCGCATCCCCGCCTTGTTTCGGCAACACCTGCCGCCAATGCGGCGGTCTCGCCGCCCACCCAGATCGTCCTCACCTTCTCGGAAAACCTCGTCGCGCCGCTTACCGGAATCGAGCTGACGATGACCGCCATGCCCGGCATGGCCAATCACCCGCGCATGCCGATCCGCGGCTTCAGCGCCAAGGTCGAGGGAAGCCGACTGACGGCCAAGCTTCCCCGCGCGCTTCCGGCGGGTACCTATGAGCTCAAGTGGCACGCCGTGGCCGCCGACCAGCACCGCATCGAAAATACCTACAGCTTCACGGTTCGTTGATCGCGTGGAAGATGCCGGCCTGATCGCGGCGCGCGTGGCGGTTTACGCCGCGACGATGCTCGCGGCCGGCATTCCGCTCTATCTCGCCGTCGCGCGGCGGCAAGCGGCGCAGGAAGGCCTCGCGTGCCGTGTCGCCGGATCGGCCGCGCTGGCCGGCCTGGCCGCATCGGCGTGGTGGGCGATTGCCAGCATTGCCGCCATGGCGGCCACGCCGGTTGCAGAACTCGACCGGGACATGGTGCTGGCCGTGCTGCAGGCAACGCCGCTGGGCACGGTGCTGGCCGTGCGGGCGCTCGCACTGCCCCTGGCGGCGCTGGCGGCCTTTCGCCGCCGCATCGCGCCTGCCGCTCTGGCCGCCTCGGTGGCGCTGGGCACCACCGCCTGGACCGG
>JAYRPK010000213.1:0-2666 GCA_041911195.1 Novosphingobium sp.
CCGCTATCGGCTCGGTCCCCGAGGATCAGACCCAGCGCATCGAGCAGGATCGACTTGCCCGCGCCGGTCTCGCCGGTGAGCACGCCGAGGCCGCCCTCGAATTCCAGTTCGAGAGCCTCGATCAGGACGATGTTGCGGATGGCGAGGCGAGTCAGCATGTTCGCGCCCCGTTCTAGCGGCGGCCGAAACCCGAGTCACCTGCCCTCATGCCGCCGGTGCATCCTCGAACGGCGGCTCAACCTCGATCGGATCGGCGAGCGTCATGCGGTCGAGCATGGCCGCCATTTCGTCGCGCAGCAGCAGCATCAGGCCGCGCAGCTTGCATTCCGCCTCGGGCAGGCAATTGTGGCAGGGCTCGTGCGCGTTGCGACTGGCGCAGGGCACCAGGGCCAGGCTGCCGCGCGTGAGGCGGATGATGTCGCCATAGCGCACATCGACTGGCGGCAGCGCCAGTTCGTAGCCGCCGTCCCTGCCCCGGGTCGAGATCACCAGCCCTTCGCGCACCATTTCCGAGAGGATCACGGTGAGGAACTTGCGCGGGATGTTCTGCGCTTCCGCGATCGCATCGAGCCGCACCGGCCCCTGACGGTATTCTCCGGCGAGGTGCTGCAGGGCACGAATGGTATAGCGGGTCTTCTGCGACAGCATGGCCAATTCAAGCGCCTGTTGCGGCGCAAAGTCAACCTGCGGGGTAGAATTCGGCGGAGACCCGAATCAGCCTGGCGCAATTTCCGGCTGGTGCCGGTTCATCAGCTTGTAGGCGCGCTCGTACCATTCGCTTTGCGGATAGTTCGCCTGCAGCACCGCCGCCGCCTTCTGCGCCTCGAGCGGGATGCCCAGCGCAAGGTAGGTTTCGACCAGCCGGAACAGCGCCTCGGGCGTGTGGCTGGTGGTCTGGTACTGGTCGATCACCGTGCGGAAGCGCAGGGTGGCGGCCAGCCAGCGGCCCGAACGCTCATAGGAGCGGCCGATGGTCATTTCCTTGCCGGCCAGGTGATCGTTGACCAAGTCGAGCTTGAGCGTCGCATCCTGGGCATAGGACGATTCGGGATAGCGCCGCATCAGCTCGTTCAGCGCGTCCCTGGCCTGCTGGGTAACCTTCTGGTCGCGGCTGACATCGCTGATCTGCTCGTAATAGCAGATGGCGATCAGGTAATAGGCATAGGGCGCATCGCGGTTGCCCGGGTGGATCGAGAGGAAGCGCTGCGCGGTCTGGATCGACTTGGGATAGTCGCGCGCCGCATAATAGGAAAAGGCGCTCATCAACTGGGCGCGGCGGGCCCAGGGCGAATAGGGGTGCTGGCGCTCGACCTCGTCGAACAGGGCGGCGGCTTCCTTGGTGTCGCCGCGATCGAGCCGGTCCTTGGCCGCCTGGTAGAGCGTATCCACGTCGCGCGCGACATAGGCGACATCGCGCCGCTTGTTGCCCTTGCCGCCGCAGCCGGCGGTGAGGACCATTGCCCCGGTGGCGAGGGCGAAAAGGGCGATTCTGACGGAGGACCGAGTGCGCATGGAGCAGGCCTATAGCCGCGCCCGCGCTGAACGCCAAGTGAAGCTGCAAACACGGAATGTGGAACGTTTGCCGCTTGCGGCAGGTCGCGTTTACGGGAACAATCACAGAAAGAACATCGATTGGAGAGAGACATGGCGAGTGTGCCCGCGGAAGCCCGGCCCATTCCGGTATCGGCCCAGGAAGGCGACCGGATCGAATTCAAGCGCACCTATTGCAAGATCTGCTCGACCAATTGCGGCATCATCGCAGAAGTGGCGAATGACGAGAAGATCCTAAGCATCAAGGGCGACTTCGACCACCCGATCACCAAGGGCTACACCTGCCCCAAGGGCCGCGCCACGGGCCAGGTCTATCACCTCGACCGGCCGATCACACAGCCGATGATGCGCAAGAACGGCAAGCTTGAGGAAGTTAGCTGGGACGAGGCGCTGGACGATATCGGCAAGCGGCTGCGCAGGATCGTCGATGAGCACGGGCCGCATTCGGTGGGCATGTATTTCGGCAGCGGCCTCGGGCTCGATTCGGCGGGCTATTCGATGGAGGAAGCTTTCTGGCAGGCGCTCGATTGCGGACCCAAGTTCACGCCGCTGACCAACGACAGCACAGCGAAAGTGATGCTCGCCGGCGCCATGGCGCATTTCTACGGGATCAATCCCAAGACCGACTACGACAACTGCAAGATGGTAATCTACGTCGGCACCAACCCGATGGTCAGCCACGCCCACAACACCGGCATGTTCCAGCCGGGCATGTTCCTGAAGGCGATCAACAAGCGCGGCGGCGAGATCTGGGTGATCGATCCGCTCAAGACCGAGACGGCGAACTTCGCGAAGGGCCACATCGCCGCCTATCCCGGCAAGGACTATGCGGTGCTCGCCTGGATCGTGCGCGAGCTGATCGAGCATGGCCCCTGCGAGCCGGCCCAACCGGTCAAGAACCTCGAAAAGCTGCGGGACATGCTCAAGGACTACGATCTCGCCAAGGCATCGGCCATCTCAGGCGTGCCCGCCGAACAGATCGAGGAACTCCTGGCGGCCATCCGCCGCCACAGGATCGTCGCGATTGAAAGCGGCACCGGCACCGGCATGTCGCCCGGCGGCAACCTGACGGTCTGGATGACCTTCCTGATCATGATCCTCACCGGATCGATGAA
>JAYRPK010000214.1:0-2764 GCA_041911195.1 Novosphingobium sp.
GCCCGGCCACCCGGTAATGTACCCTATGGGTGGCCGGGCCGGGGGAGCGGGCTGGTGCCGCGCAAGGGACGGCTTGGCCGTCCCGGTTCATGCAAAGGACACCCATCACCCGCCCTCCAGATCGCGCGTCAGGCTGGAATGCAGCCGGTCGGCAAAGCGCTGCATGCGCGATTCGAAGCGGTTCACCCGGTGCGAAAAGCGGTTGTAGGCGATGACGGCCGGAATCGCGGCAAACAAGCCGATGGCCGTGGCGAACAGAGCCTCGGAAATCCCGGGCGCGACCACGGCGAGCGACGAATTCTGCTGCTGTCCGATCTGGAAGAAGCTGTTCATGATCCCCCAGACCGTGCCGAACAGCCCGACGAAGGGCGCGACCGAGCCGACAGTGGCGAGGAAATTGAGCCTAGCCGCCAGGCGATCGGCCTCGAAGGCGACGACGCTGTCCATGGCCGAGGCGATCCGCTGCCGCGCCCCTTCGGGATTGCGCACCACCCGGTCCTTGGACCGTCGCCATTCCGCGGTCCCGGCCTCGGCAATGCGCGCCAGCGGCACCTCGCCCCTGCCCTTTTCGTCCTGCAAGGCGGCAAAGTCCTCGGCAGTCCAGAAATCGCGCTCATAGGCGTCGCTGCGCCGGCCGATGCGCATGATGCGCAGCGAAAAGCCGGCAATGATGGCCCAGACCCAGACGCTGGCCAGCAGCAGCCCGGCGATGACCGCCTGGACGACGATGTCCGCGCCCAGGAACAGCTTCACCGGGTCGAGATGGCCGGGCGCGCCCGCCGAGGCCAGCAGATCGAGCATGCTCATGCCGCGCCTCCCCGGGGTGCGATCGTGGCAAAGGCCTTGCGCCACTCAGCCGGTTGGCGGCGCGGGCGCCCATCCTTGCCGACAAAGCCGACGCGCAGCCGTGCCTCGGCCAGCAGAACTTCGCCGCGCCATGCCTTCTGGTGCATGCGGCAGCTCGCCGCGCCCACTTCCTCCGCCCTGCTTTCGATGATCACCGTGTCGTCCAGTCTTGCCGGCGCGAGATAGCGCAGGTTTGCCTCGGCCACTGCATAGGCCCCCTCGCCTGCCTCCTGCGCGCTACGCTGGTCGATTTCGAGCAGCCGCAGCATGTCGGACCGGGCGCGTTCGAACCAGCGCAAGTAATTGGCGTGATAGACCACGCCGGAAAGGTCCGTATCCTCGAAATAGACGCGCACCGCATAGCGATGCACCGGCCCGTCGAACACGCCGCCGGGTATCTGAGGATTGGCGTTCATATTAGGGGTTTAACCGCGCCAACATGAACGGAGCAAGGCAGTTTACCCCGTTTGTGCCGTTTCGGGCACGGCTCGGCAGAGTTTGCTAACGCCCTGTCCCGCCAAGTGAGGCAAGCTCAGTCGGCGATCATCAACCGGAACTGGCGTCCGCCGAAGATGTGGACATGCAGATGCGGCACTTCCTGGTGGCCATGCTCACCCATGTTGACCATCAGCCGGTAGCCGCTGGCGAGGCCCAGTTGCCGCGCCACTTCGCCCACCGCGCGAGTGAAACCGGCGATCTCGTCGCTGCTGGCCTGGGCGGTGAAATCGTCCCAGCCGACATAGGCCCCCTTGGGGATTACCAGCACATGCACCGGGGCCTGCGGACGGATATCGTGGAAGGCGAGGCTCCAATCGTCCTCGTAGACCTTGTTGCACGGCAGTTCGCCGCGCAGGATGCGGGCGAAGATGTTACCCTCGTCATAGGGCAGGCTGGCATCGATCGGCATTATTTGGTCCCAGTCTCGTTTCGGGCAGCTTTCTCGGCGATCCCGCTGGTGCCCTCGCGGCGATCCAGTTCGGCCAGCACATCGGCGAGCGGAATGTCCTTTGCACCCAGCAGCACCAGCAGGTGGAAGATCACGTCTGCCGCCTCGCCGACCAGTTCCTCGCGGCTGCCGGCGAAGGTGGCGATGACTGCCTCGGTCGCTTCCTCGCCCAGTTTCTGGGCGATCTTGGGCAGGCCCTTGGCATTGAGCCGGGCAACATAGCTCGCCTCCGGATCGCCGCCGCGCCGGCTGGCGATGGTCTGTTCAAGGCGGGCAAGTGTGGATTCGTCTGCCATGGCAGGGGCATTGCGGCCATGGCGCGGCCCGGTCAAGTGGTGAGCGGAAAAGGGAAAGGGGCGCCCGCACAATGGCCTGACGCCCCTTTCGATATCCGCCCGGCCCGAAGCAGGGAGTGCCCCCGGTAGGACGGAGGAAAATTCAATCGCGCCGGACCTTTCTCGCGCCATACCAGCCGAGCAGGAGCCCGGACGTGCACAGACCCAGAAGCCCGGCGTCCGAGGCGCTGATGAATGACATCCAGCGGGACGCCAGCCCGGGCTCGGCCCAGACCAGCGACGAAGAAGCGCCAAGAACTAGCAAGGTGGCAATACGAATGGGTTTTCTCCGCAATTGCATGCGTTTACGCAATCGCCATGCCAGATAGGCATTTTCCGCAGTGTCCGGGCGAAAGACTGGTTAACCGGCAAGGTTACCTGCACTTAAGTGTAAGCAAAGCCGACAGAAAACGGCTACTCTCAGCCCCGCGCCGGAATTCCCGCCGCGCGCAGGGCGGCATGGGCCTGGGCTATGGAGTAGGTGCCGAAATGGAAGATCGAGGCGGCCAGCACGGCGCTGGCATGGCCCTTGGTCACGCCCTCGACGAGATGTTCCAGAGTGCCGACTCCGCCCGAAGCGATTACCGGCACCGAAACGGCATCGGCGATGGTGCGGGTAAGCTCGAGATCGTAGCCC
>JAYRPK010000215.1:0-2999 GCA_041911195.1 Novosphingobium sp.
CTCATCGATGAGGCCGGAACTCCCAGGGCCTCGGCCAGCGCGCCGGCCGGCATGCCCTCGGAACCGGCCTGCACCAGCAGCCGGAACACGGCCAGACGGTGCTCCTGCGCCAGCGCCCCGAGTGCGCGGACGACCCAATCTGCGTCCATTTCGATATTCCTATGATTCGATAAATATCGAAATAATGGTTGTTGCGCAGGTGTCAAGCTGGAGGAAACGCGGGCAGGGGAGGGTCAGCCGGGGAAAGTCTCGTAGTCGGCGAGCCGGGGAGCGCTCATCGCTTCGGTGAAGTGCGACCAGCTCCAGGGCCAGACCTGCGGCACGCCATCGGCGTCGAGGTACCAGCTCTTGCAGCCCGAAGCGAACACGGTTCGCTTTGCCTCCTCGTTGCGCGCAGCCTCATAGGTTTCGAGCGCGGCCAGGCGCGGCGCGATGCCGGCGCAATGCCCGGCGCGGACCTGGTCGAGCAGGCCGTCGAAATGGGTCCACTGCCATTCGGCGACATCGATCAGCGAGAAGTTGCCGACCGGCCCGGTGGGTCCGTTGAGCAGCACCATGTTGGGGAATTTCGGCACGGTGATCGCATAATAGGCGCGCGGGCCCTTTGCCCAGAAGTCATCGAGCGAAGCGCCGTCCTGGCCATGCACGCGGATCGGGCGGACGAACCGGTCGACCTTGAAACCGGTGGCGAGCGCCAGCACGTCGAGTTCGTGAAAGGTGCCGTCGCGCATGCGCACGCCGCCAGGCTCGATCCGCTCGATCGCGCCGGATTCCAGGTAGACGCCAGGGCGCTGGATCGCGGCGTAATAGTCGGGCGAAAAGATCATCCGCTTGCAGGCGGCGCGATAGTCGGGCGTCAGCTTGGCCTTGAGCGCCGGGTCGCTGACGCTTTCTTGCAGGTTCCTTTCGACGATGTCCTGGATTTCCTGCAGTTGCGGGGAATCGACGTCGATGATCGCCGAGGTGAAGCGCGCGCGCCGGGCGGCGGCATCGGGGCCATTGCGGACCTGTTCGATCAGCGATGGGTCATCACGGAAGGCCTGACGCTCCTCCTGGCTGTACCGGGTGTCGGGGCAGGGCATGATCCATTGGGCCGTGCGCTGGAAATGCACCAGCCGCGCCGCCCGCTTGCTGAGCGCGGAGACGATCTGCACGCCCGTCGAACCGCTGCCGATGACGCCCACTCGCCGGCCATCGAGCGGCACCGAATGGTCCCAGCGCGCGGAGTGGAACCACGGCCGCTCGAAGCTGTCTAGGCCTGGGATATCGGCCACGTTCGGGTGGTGGAGCACGCCCGTTGCCGCGACCAGCACATGGCCCCAGTCCTCGCGGCCGTCGCTGGTGCGCACATGCCACTTGCCCCCGCGCCATTCGCAGCTTTCGACTTCGCTGTTGAAGCGGATGTGCGGCAGCAGGTCGAAGCGCTTGGCGACCCCTTCGAAATATTCGCGGATTTCCGGCCCTGGCGCATAATAGGCGCTCCAGTCCGGGTTGAAGGCGAAGGAATAGGTATAGCTGTGCGCCGGTGTGTCGCAGGACAGGCCGGGATAGGTATTCTCGCGCCAGGTGCCGCCGACCCTGTCTCCCTTTTCATAGATCACGAAGTCGCTATCGCCACGTTCCTTCAGCTTGATGCCCGCCAGCACACCGGCCATGCCCGCGCCGATGATGATCGAGCGCAGGCGCTTGGTCGTTCCGCCGTTATCGATGCCTGGCATTCCTCGTTCTCCGCTTCTCTCGGCCTTCGCGCTCTAACGTACCGACTAAAGGACGACGCGATCCGCCGGCGCCAGCGGCGTCGTCAGGCCTGTCTCGGCCACGTATACGACATTGGTCGTGCCGCCGGTTTCCTGCGTGAAGCGTTCGACCAGCGAGACCTCGTCTCTGGGGGCAACATATGCGCCGTTGCGGGCAAGGCCATCGGACAGGCGCGTGCGGCGCTCCAGCGAGCCATCGGTCGACCAGGCCGAAGCGATCCGTTCGTTTCGCAGGGCTTGCCGCTGCCCTCTCGTCGCCTCGGCATCGTAACCGGGCGCGGCATCGCTCAGGATCACGCCATAGGCGCTGGCCGCCGCATCTCCGCTCACTGTTCCCAGCCGAACGTCGTTCACCACAAGCGCCGGATCACGGTCGAGCGGGTCGCCCCAGCCGCCGCCGCCGGGATAGCGCATGTACCAGATGTCGCCCTCGCCGAGATCGATGCCGGTCTGCTTGGCCTCGATCATGTCGCCCCGGCCGGTGTCGATGTGTTCGGGCAGCAGCTCGTTGCGGCGTTCGCGCAGCCGCCTCAGCTCGGTCGCGCCGCCGGGGTAGCCGCCGGCAAGGCCCGGAACCGGGATCTGCCAGCCGGCGGCATTGGTGATTCCCACCAGCCGCTCCGCGCCCCAGGGCATCCAGGCCGCCTCCAGCCCGACGCCGCCGCGCTGCTGGCCGGCGCCGCCCGAATCCGTGGCCAGCCGCCGGAACAGGTAGAGCACCGGGTAGGCCTGCTCGTAGCTTTCGATGTCGGGGATGCACATCTTGCTGCCCGACTGCGGCCCGCCACCATCGAGGCCATCGGCAATGGGCGAGGCGCCCGCGCCGCAGGCCATTGAGGTCATGTCGGCAAACACCTTGTACTCGCCCGCCTTGTCGACCCCGGCGAAGACGCAGACGCTGACCGAGGCGGCGAAGGGGGCGCATGCGCGCTTGAGCAATTCGGGGTCGGAGCTGGCCCCCATCGCCTGCGCGACCAGCCGGCTGGTGCAGGTGAGGATCTTTTCCGAACCGTCCATGTGGCTGGAGGAGACCGGCGCGGGTTCCACGGAGCAGATCACCGTACCCTGCGCCGCATGGATGTTGAACACCCGGCGCAGGCCCTCGTTCATCGGCAGGTCCCAGAACAGCATCATGGCGATGGCCGAAGTGGCGAAGCCCAGCATGCCCGCGCTGGTGGCGTTGATCAGCCCGTCGGTCTGCGGCACGCCGGTAAAAGCGAAGTGCAGGTGCCCCTGTCGCAC
>JAYRPK010000216.1:0-13426 GCA_041911195.1 Novosphingobium sp.
CGGTGGAGGAGGAGGCGGAGTGCCTTCTTGCATACGCCGCATGGTCGCCTGGGCCCGGCGCAGGATCGAGGCCAGTTCGCTATCCGAACGTACCGACCGCATACCCTCTTCGGCGAAGACCGGCGCGGGCATGGCCATGGCCAGCGTGCCCGTCAGCGCGGCGGCCTGAAGCAAGCGCCCCATGTGCCTTGAGAATTTCGTCATCCCCGTGCCCTCCATTCGCCGCCAGATAAACCCGGCGCGGATGAGTGGAGGATGAACGCTCAAAGCTCCGCGAGCAACGCCTCGATATCCGCCATGCCCGGAACGCTGGTGACGCTGACGTCGGCCAATGTGCGCGAGATCATCGGGCCGAGCACCTTGCCGCCGAGTTCGACGAACTGATCGACGCCGGCAGCCTGCATGGCGATGGCGCTTTCGCGCCAACGCACCCGGCCGGTGACCTGCTCCACCAGCAGACGCTTCACTTCGGCGGGATCGGTCACCACCTCGGCCGTGACATTGGCGAACAGGGCCACGCGCAAAGCGCCCGGCGGCACCTTGTCCAGCGCCTCGGCCATGGCATCGGCAGCGGGCTGCATCAGCGGGCAGTGGAACGGGGCGGAGACCGGCAGGGCCATGCCGCGCTTGATCTCGAACTCCTTGGCCCGGGCAATCGCGCGCTCGATCGCGCCGATGTGGCCCGAGAGCACGACTTGCGTGGGATCGTTATCGTTGGCGACAGTGCAGACTTCCCCTTCCGCCGCTGCATCGGCCAGCGCCTGGGCCTTCTCCACGTCGGCGCCCAGCAGCGCGCACATGCCGCCCACGCCCACGGGCACCGCCGCCTGCATCGCCTGCCCGCGCAGCTTGAGCAGCCGCGCCGTATCGGCCAGGCTGAAGGCCCCGGCGGCGCAGAGCGCTGTATATTCGCCAAGGCTGTGCCCGGCGACGAAGTCCGCCTTGTCCGCCAGGCTGATGCCGCCTTCCTTTTCCAGCACACGCAGCACGGCAATGGCATTGGCCATGATCGCCGGCTGGGCGTTCTCGGTCAGGGTCAACTGATCCTCCGGCCCCTCGCGCATGATCCGCGACAGGTTCTGGCCAAGCGCCTCGTCGACTTCCTGAAACACCTCGCGCGCCGCCGCGCTGGCATCGGCCAATTCAGCTCCCATGCCGACTTTCTGGCTGCCCTGTCCGGGAAATACGAATGCGCGCATCGAATTAACTCCTTCAGTCCGCAATTTCCCCGCCCGCTTGCGGGAGGGGCCAGGGGAGGGCGTGTTCGCTTGTCGGGATAACAGGCCCTCCCCCAACCCCTCCCGTAAACGGGAGGGGAGGCTGTTGCGCCGCCTCTACGAGCGGCTAGCCTCTGTCCGCAACCCCGAACGGCACTATCCTGTTGGCGGCATCGTGGCCGATGTCAGCGCTGCCGAGGAAGGGAATCGAATGCCTTTCGCACCAGTAGCGGGCCACTTCCTCTTCATTGGCGCCGAAAGGACGGTCGTTTTCAGGCACCTGGCTCACCCGGCCCAGCCTCAGCCCGGCAATGCCGCCAAGGTGCGCGCTGGCGTGGAAGAACAGCCGGTCGACGGCATAGAGATACTCGCTCACTTCCTCGACCATGACGACGTGCCCCGCCAGCCCCGGCATCAGCCGAGTGCCGCACAGCATGGCGAGCGTCATCAGGTTGAAGGCGACGGTGGGATGCCTATCAAGCGACGGTTCGAGTCCGCTCCTTTCGCCGCAGAACCAGCCCAGCGCCCGGCGCACGGCCTCTTCGCCAATGTCGCGGCGAATGTCGGCGGGCATGGGTCCATGTGCGGGCCGGCCGATCCTTTCCCGGTACATGCCGCCGAGCAGGTAGCCAGCATCGGAATAGCCTAGATAGGTCTTGTCCTGCGCGGCCACTCCGAACGCCTTGAGCGCCGCCTCGGCAATCCGGTTCGCGCCATAGCCGCCGCGGGCGAACCACACTGCATCGAATTGGGGATCGTTGGCGCATTCGACCAGCGCGGCAAGCCGCAATGCGTCCGGCCCGGCGAAATGACCGTCGCTCTGGAAGCATTGCGGATGGAAGTGAAGCTCGATGTCCGGGAACTCGGCCCGGGCGAGCTGCTGGACGCGCTCGGCATCTTCGTGCGTGATCGGGGTGGACGGGGCGCAGATGGCGATACGGGGCATGGACCTTCCTAACCCGGTTGTCTTGCCGCGCCCAGTTGTCTTTTGAAATGGGGCCGCATACCGGAGGCGGATGACCCAGCTCACCTCCCACCCCTGGTTCTTCTGCGGCATAGGCGGATCGGGCATGCTGCCTCTCGCCCTGATCCTTCGCGGCCAGGGCGCCGAAGTCGCGGGGAGCGACCGCAGCCGCGACCAGGGGCGGACACCGGAAAAGTTCGCCTGGCTGGAGAGCCTCGGCTTCACCCTGTTCCCGCAGGACGGCAGCGGCATTGTTTCAGCCGCGCAGACACTGGTCGCCTCGGCGGCGGTGGAAGACACCGTGCCTGAGGTCGTGCGGGCCGGAGAACTGGGCTGCCCGCGGATGAGCCGCGCGGAACTGCTGGCCGAGCTGTTCAATGCGGCGCCCCACGGCATTGCCATTGGCGGCACCAGCGGCAAGAGCACGGTCACCGGCATGGCCGGCTGGATCATGACCCGGGCCGGCCGCGACCCCACCATCATGAACGGGGCAGTGATGAAGAACTTCGTCGCCCCCGATGCCCCTTTCGCCAGCGCCCGTGTCGGCCAGGGCGGCGTGTTCGTTTCGGAGGTCGACGAAAGCGACGGCTCGATCGCACTCTATCGCCCGGAAGTGGCCGTGCTGCTCAACGTCAGCCTCGATCACAAGAGCATGGAGGAACTGCGCGCGCTGTTCGGCGATTTCCTCGCCACGGCGCGAGTGGCGGCGATCAACATCGACGATGACGAGAGCAAGGCGCTGGCCCACCGGGCGAAGGCGCTCGTCACTTTCGGCATCGACAGCGCAAATGCTGCAATCGGCATCGAACCGGGCAGCATTGCCGA
Source organism: Novosphingobium sp. (assembly GCA_041911195.1). Taxonomy (GTDB): domain Bacteria; phylum Pseudomonadota; class Alphaproteobacteria; order Sphingomonadales; family Sphingomonadaceae; genus Novosphingobium. Next base: position 3,007 of record JAYRPK010000216.1, read on the forward strand.
AGGCCCGACCAGCCTTGCGGCCAGGGTCATCGACCGGCGCGATGGCAGCTCCCATGCACTCGCACTCAAGGTGCCCGGCCGCCACAATCTCGCCAATGCGCTTGCCGCGATCGCCGGCTGCAATGCGGCCGGGGTGCCGGTGGCAGAGGCCGTCGCCGCGCTAGCCTCGTTCGAAGGCCTCGCAAGGCGCTTCGACATCACCGGCAACAGCCCCTCCGGCATCACCGTGATCGACGATTTCGGCCACAACCCGGAAAAGTGCGCCGCAACGCTCGCGACGCTCAAGGTGCATCCCGGCCGCGTCATCGCCTTCTTCCAGCCCCACGGCTATGGCCCGCTGCGCCAGATGGGCCACGAGTTGGCAGAGGTCTTTGCCCGCATGCTGGGGCCCGAGGACATCACGATCCTGTGCGACCCGGTCTACTTCGGCGGAACCGTCGACCGCAGCCAGGGCAGCGAACGGATCGTGCGGCTGATCGCCGAGGCCGGAGGTGTGGCCGAACATGTTCCCCTGCGCGAAGACTGCGCCAGTCGCATCGCCCAGCTTGCCCGCCCCGGCGACCGCGTGGTGGTGATGGGGGCGCGCGACGATACCCTGACTCTGTTCGCCAAGGATTTGCTGGCGCGCCTTCCTTGATTTGGGCAGAATGCCGGCGAACCAGGGGAGAGAACGATGCGCCGGACTGCCACCACCCTCGCTTTGATCGCCCTTGCCGCGACTTCCGCCGGCCTGCGGGCGGACGACAAGCCGGCCAAACCCGTGTTCGACCAGAATGGCACGGTCCACGTCCCAGCCTTCGACCTGCCGCCATCGGTGCTCTCCAGCGCCGAAGCGCGCGCGGCCCAGGCTATGCGCTCGCGCATGCCGGGTGGCGCGCCGCCCAACGACATCCCGGTCGATGTCATGCGCCGGGGCCTTGAAACTATGCTCAGCCCCCAGGTCGAGGCGATGAAGCAGGTCTATCCGGTGGACATCGCCGACCTGACGATCGCCGGCGTGCCCAGCCGGGTGATCACGCCCAAAGGCAAGCCCTTCGACCGCAGGCGCGTGCTGATAAACTTGCATGGCGGCGGCTTTTCCATGTGCGCCGGGGCCTGCGCCCTGCTGGAATCGATCCCGGTCGCCTCGCTGGGCGGCTACAAGGTCGTCACGGTCAACTACCGCCAGGGGCCTGAGGCCAGGCATCCGGCCGCGGTGGAGGACGTCGAGAAGGTCTACCGCGAATTGCTCAAGACCTATCGGGCAAAGAGCATCGGCATCTACGGCTGTTCGGCCGGCGGCGCGCTGACAGCGCAGACAGCCGCCTGGCTGCCGATGCACCAGCTGCCCCAACCGGGCGCCATCGGCATTTTCGGAGCCGGCGGCGTGCGGTTCATGTCGGGCGATTCGGCATATATCGCGGGCTACATCGACGGCTCGTTCCCACCCCCGCCAAAACCGGGCGAGGCGCGCTCCGACATGACTCGCGGCTATTTCGACGGCGCCAGCATGGACGATCCGGTGATTTCGCCGGCCCTGCACCCCGATGTGATAGCCAAGTTCCCGCCCGCGCTGATCATCACCGGCACCCGGGCCATGGACATGAGCCCGGCGATCGTCACCAACTCCGCACTGATCAAGGCGCGGGTGCCATCGACCCTGATCGTCGGCGAAGGCATGGGGCATTGCTACATCTACCAGCCAAACCTTCCCGAAGCGCGCGACGCGCACCAGGCGATCGTCGATTTCTTCCGGGCGAACCTGCGATAGGACGGCCGCAGCGCCGAAGAGCTCGATCGACCGGAATCAGGGGCACGGCAGGACCGCTTCAGAAATTCATTCCCAGCGTCACGAATGCCGTCACATCGAGCGTCGCTTCAGGGGCGAGCAGGTTTTCGCGCGTCCGGCCCCAGTCGGCATTGGCCTTGGCAATGAGGAAGGGTTTGCGCCCTCCGGCAACGGCCGGCAGATACCTGCTAAGGTCGATCGAGCCACTCAACGAAAGTTCCGAATCCCGGTAGGTGTAGTTGTAGGCATCGAGGCCCAGGCCGGTGCGATTGTAATCGACGCCGAGCGAAATGGGCGGCCAGCGCTTGTCGGTGATCGACAGTGCCGCGCCCCCGCCGAACGAACGATCCCATGAATCGCCGAGGCGGCTGTTGCTCAACGTCGTGTAGAGCGTCAGGTCCCAACCCTTCCCGGCGACCCAGTGGCTGGCATCGAGGCTGAATTCTCCCGTCGTTCGCCCGTCGTCGAGTGGATTGCCCGATCGCACCCTGGCCTGGCGCAGAAAGACCTGGGTTGAAGAGCGCGCCGAAGTCCAGGCGAAGCCAAGGCCGAACCGCTGCCATGTCGTTGGGCCGAATCCAGCAGTGGGATTGCCCTTTTCGGAGTACGATACCTCGAATTCGAGCTTGTCCGGCAGCCAGGCTCGCGGCCGGGCCTGCGCGATTGCGATGCTTGCCATGGCCTTCCAGCGGCTGTCACGCAGTGGCTGGTCCCATGTGCCGCCGGCACCCGGATATGTGACGGTGCGGGCGGTAAACTTCAGGTCCAGCCGCCCATGACGCAGCTTCGCCGAAACCTGGTGCTGCTTTATGTAGGGCGAAGCGACCTGTTCATCGACGAAGGACAGATTCCAGCGGCCAAGCTCGGCATTTCCGCCGAACTTGACCGTGCGGCCATCGAAGATCAGCGGCGAATCGCTTGTGCTTTCAAGCGAGCGATAGGCCGCATCCATATTGCCGTGAATGGCGAACAGGCTGGCCTTGCCGCCGCTCGTATAGAGCAGCTTGACCTCGACACCCTGCCACCATGCAAAACCCCCCCGCCAATCGGGCGCCAGCCAGATTCCGGACTCGCGAGGAAGAGGCTGCGTTCCTGCCAGGGTGCGAAAGCGCGACCAGGAAACTTCGCCCGAATAGCGGATGCGATCGCCGATCAAATGGACATCGCCGCCCACGTCGACGACATTGTTCTGCGACCAGCGCAGGAAGCTGCCGACGCCATGGCGCGTGCCCAGCCCGGAAAGCAGGGGTTGGGTCGTGTCGAACATGCCGAACCGGACGCCAATGACGAAATCCTCGTCCGGCGGGCTGGAAATGCGCGTGTCGATCTCGCGCCGCCAGCCGGAACTCGCTGTCAAGCTGGTCGTGCCGACATGACGGCCCGGACTAAACAGGTCAGAGCCCTGGACCGATTGCACTTTCGCGCTGAATCCAGAAACGGGATTCGAAATCTCCAACGACGTCGGCGAAGTCCGGCGAAGGTTCAGGCCGGTTGGCAGATAAGGCTCGCGACCGATGGCGAACCGAGCTTGCGACAGAGAAGGCTGCAACGACAAAAGGCGGCGGGCCGATGCGTCAAGACCGGCAAGATCGAACACCTGCCTTTGCGATGAAGCGTTGCACAACAGAGGTTCGAATGGGCTGTCTATGAATGAAGCCGGACAGGTTTCGGATCGTTCGGGTAGCGGCGCTGTGGCAGAATTCGCCGCCGGTAAGCACCCGGCCGTACCGGTCGCGGCAATTCCGGCCAGAAAACCCGCGGCAAGGCAGAGCGGCTCAGCCATGGTCTTTGCCCCGAAGGTGGGTAATGCCCGGCAAGGTCTGCTCGGCCGTTACGGGCCGGTGGCGTGCCCGGCCACCGGCCCGTTGCGGCGCGAGTTGCGGCCTCAGGTGCCGAAGTGACGCGTATAGGCGATGCAGTCGCCCTGGTTCTTCAGGACCGTGCCGTTGCCAAGGTCGAGCGGGAAGGAGCCGTTGTCCTTGAGTTGCTTGCAGGCTTCCACATAGAATGTGCGGATGTAGCTGACGCAATCGCCGACCGAGGCGAATGCGTTCGGATTGGCGTCGAGAATCGCCTTGCAGACCGCCTGCTCATCCGATGCCGAGCCCGTGCCGACTTGTCCTTCATTGCCCGCGAAGGCCGGAACCGCCATGCCCGAAATGGCGAGCGCGATGCTTGCTGCGATTGCAGTGATCTTGTGGGTCATAATACATCTCTCCAATTAATTAGCTTCTGTTAGCCAGAATCGATAAATTCTGACTTTCTGTTAATTAATGTCACGTATATCCCCTCCACGATAACGTAGAGTGGATGCGACCCTTTGCACTTAATTTGAATTAGCCGACAGTATTAATTCCACAAATGGAATCGAATCGGCACCTTGACTCATACATCTGTTGATATTGCGATTCAATGACGAGGTTTTGTTCAATATCACTATGAATGTATTATGGAAGATTTTCAGGCCTTTGTTGCCTTCGGAACGAACATTGCCCGGCCCCGGGCATCCACCTTTTTCCGATCGAAAGCCACTTGCAGCCGATCACCAGACGCCGTGAGCGGCGTTCTGGGAAGGTTAGAGGCTAGACTCAGGCCGGGTCGTCAGGCGCCTGGCGCGAGCCGGGCCAGGGCTCGGACGCGATGTCTCGGTATGCAGGCTCGAGGCAGACGCGTCAGGACTGGTCAGGCGGCCAGTTCGAGCGCGATCCGGTCTTCGTCCGGATGCAGCCGGCACAGGTGATCGACCACGGCGGGATGCAGCGGCCGGTCGAATTCGACCCCGGCGAATTCATCCGAAGCCCAGCGCACGGTCGCATCGAAGCTTTCCATGCCATCGGGCCGCAGGACAATGCGCTGGCCAATGGCCAGCGTCATCGCGGTGGTGAAAATCCGGCAGCCACGGCTGGAAAGATCCCACATCTTCACCGGCTTGCGTTCGCTGCCGGTGCGGCACAACGCGTTCATTGCCAGGGGTTTGCGGTCTTCCCTACGACGCATCGGCCACACTCCGCTCCCCCATGCGGGGAGTGCGGGCAATAGGCGCAGGCAAGGGTTAATTTCGATGTTGCGGGAAGGGTTAACGGCTTGGCAAGTCAGTATCGCCCGCCATCGACATGGACGCGCTGGCCGGACGTGAAACTGCTTTCGTCCGAGGCGAAGTGAACCGCGATACCGATGCATTCGGCATTGCGCCCCACCCGGCCCAGAGCCGTGCGCGCCAGCATGCCGTTTCCGCCCAGGGCCTGGGTCAGACGCGCCGCCGCCTCGTCGTCGCCCGTCGCCACCGTGCCCGGCGTGAAGGCGTTCACCCGGATGCCGTCCCTGCCCCATTCCGCCGACATGTAGCGCGTCAGCGTCCACAGTGCGCCCTTGGCCAGGCCATAGGCGCCATAGCCCGGCACTGGATCGAAGCCGGTCGAAGAGACGATGGTGATGACACTGCCGCCGCCCGCCTCGATCATTCGCGGCGCCAGCGCCCGCATCAGCCGCAGCGGACCCCAGACAATCGCCTGCATCTGCTCCTGAAAAGTCTCGTCCGGGCAATCGAGGATGCGGCCAAGGTTGCAATCCGGCGGCTGGCTGGAAAACAGCACCGTGTCGATCCCGCCCGAGGCCTGCCAGGCCTCGCCGGCCAGCCGGTCTATGGCCTGGTTGTCGGTGAAATCGCAGCCGATCGACGCCGCGCGCCGACCCATGGCGCGTATTTCCGCCGCCAGCGGGTCCAGCTTGCTCGCCGTCCGCGTCGTCAGCACCAGGTCCGCGCCCTCGGCGGCAAAGCCGCGCGCAAGGTCACCGCCCAAGAGGCCGCCTGCGCCGGTCATCAGTGCGCGTTTGCCTTCAAGCCTGCCCATCGCCCTCTCGCCCAATTGCTGAATTGCCAGAGTGACGCGCGACGCAATCGATGGCAAGCTTCCACAAAAGAGGCCGGAGAGGGGTTCATGCTGAAAGTCACGCTTTACATCGGCCATGCCGACGACACCGCCCGTCCGGTCGAAATCGCCAGGCTGGCCGACCGCGCCGGGCTTTATGGCATTGCCGTTGGCGAGCATGTCGCGCTGGGCAGCGACGTCAGCCTTTATCCCTATGCCGGGGGGCTGCAATTCGGCGATGCCGGCCGCAAGCCCTATCTCGAGCCGGCCGTGCTCAATGGCGCGATCGCCGCCGTGACCTCGCAGATCCGCATCACCAACTGCATCATGCTCGCCCCGCTGCGCCCGGCGGTGCTGCTGGCCAAGCAGCTGACCACCATCGACGTCATATCGGGCGGACGCTGTGAGCCCTGTTTCGGCACCGGCTGGAGCCGCGAGGAATATGCCTCGCTCAATGTCGATTTCGACAAGCGCCGCCAGATCCTGCGCGACAATATCGCCGCCTGCCGCGCGCTGTGGGAAAACCAGCCGGCGAGCTTCGAGTCCGAAACGGTCAGCTTCCACGAGCTGCACCAGATGCCGCAGCCGGTGCAAAAGCGCATTCCCATCCTGCTGGGCGTCAAGGCCAATGCCAGGAACGCCGCGCTCATGGCCGAGCTGTGCGACGGCTGGGAAACCGGGCCGGACGACGGCGCCAGCCTCGACAGGCTGCGCGAGGGATCGAATCTCTATCGCCAGGCCTTCGCAACCGCCGGACGCGATCCCGACAGCCTGATCGTGCGCAGCCACTTGCCCCGCCACATGAGGGCCGACGGCAGCGGGTTCGATTTCGAGCGAATTTTCGCCGAAGTCCCCGCCCTGCGCGATGCCGGCGTGACCGAGTTCGCCGCCGGGGTGACCGGCAGACTGCAGGGGCCGTTCTCCTCGATGGACGCCATCGAACGCTTCATCGGCTCGATCGCCGAATGGGCCGCGAAGTACTGATCGCGGCATGGTTGCGACGCACAAGACCGCTATCGTCACTGGCGCCGGGCGGGGAATCGGCCGGGGCTGCGCCCTGCGTCTCGCGCGCGACGGTTTTGCCGTCGCCGCCTGGGATGTCGATGCGGCCGGCGCCAGGCAAACCGTCGACTTGATCGAGGCAGAGGGGAACCGAGCCTTGGCCTGCGTCGGCGACGCGGCGGACAGCGCGGTGATCGCCGAAACGCTCGCGCGCATCCGCGCCGAGTTGGGGCCGGTGCTGGTACTGGTCAACAATGCGGCGGTGGTTCAGTTCCTGCCGTTCCTCGAAATCGCCCGCGACGATGTTGAACGCCTGTGCCGCAACAACCTGATCGGGCCGTTCGTGCTGACTCAGGCGGTGCTGCCCGACATGCTGGCCGCCGGCTGGGGGCGAGTGATCAACTTCTCCTCGGCGGCCGCGCAGCAGGGCACTCGGATGCTGTCGCACTATGCGGCGACCAAGGGCGGGATTGCCGCCATGACGCGCACGCTGGCCATGGAATTCGCCGCAAGTGGCATCACCGTCAACGCCATCTCGCCCAGTTGCATCGATACGCCGATGCGGCTCGAGGCGCCCCCGGCGGACTTTTCCGCCGTCGTCGCCGCAACCCCGATGAAACGCGCCGGCCAGCCCGAAGACATCGCCGCCGCCGTCTCCGTCCTCGCCCGCGACGAGGCGGGGTCTGTCACCGGACAGGTGCTGAGCGTGAACGGCGGCCTGGTGCTGGCCTGAGTGTCTGATCCGAAACTCCGTTTCGGATCGTTCGGCACCGGCCCACTCCCCCGCCCGGCCACCCATGAGGATACAATGCCTTGGGTGGCCGGGCGGGAGAGTGGGCCGGTGCCGCCTCGAAATTCGCTCTTTCGCGAATTTCGAATCAGACTCTGAGGGAATTGCGACACTACAACCTTCGCGTCGTCCCGAAACGCTCGGGCGCCACGCTCAAAGGCCGCTGGTAAGACAGGTCGCTTTCATCGCGCGCGATGGTCCCGACGGCCGCGAAGGCGCGCATGATTTCGGCATTGGCCGATTCCTGCTGCACCGCGTCCCAGCCACCGATGCACTTCCTTACCGCGATCGCCCAGCGGCCGTTCCGCCGCTCGAACCTGTCGACATAGCGCCCGCCGCCCAGCGTGAACTTCGGCTCTGCCTTGTTGTTCACCGGGCAGAAGAAATAGGTCTCGGTATGGGCGACATCGCCGTCCAACTCGCAGTTGTGGTTGCAGATGTAGTGGAAGGTCGAATGGTGGAAGCGGGTGTGGAAGTCGTGGAAATAGTCGAAGAACTCCACCGGGTTGCCGACGAAGATGCCGTAGTCAAGCTGGGCGTCCTCATGGAAGGCCGATAGCGCGCTCTTGCGGTCGAGCCGATCCATGCCGCGGGTGTAGCGGTTGAGGCAGTCGAGGATGTCCATGCGGCTGCGCAGGTATTGGATATCATCCATGGTAACGTTCTCCCATCGGTCTGTTTGACGGGAGCTTGGCATGGCATTCGGCCAAGCGGAAGTGGGCGAGGCTCAGAGTCCGTTCCGAAACGGACTCTCAGTGCCCCTTCTTGCCTACCGCCTTCTTGCCGTGGTGGATGACAAGGTCGATCAGTACGCCCAGCACCAGCCCGGCCAATGCCGACAAGGCCGCATAGGTCAGCCAGCCGAGCACGCCGCCAAGAATGCCTGTCCCATGCTGCACCGCGTGCTGCACGCCATGGGCAAGCGCGGCCGGACCGGGAACGCCCAGCCCTTCCAGCGCATGCAGCACGATGCCGCCGCCGACCCACAGCATCGCCAGGGTGCCGACGCTGGAGAGGCCCGTCAGCACGACAGGCATGGCGCGCACCAGCGCCTCGCCCAGCCGTTTCGTTCTGCGCTTTTGCGCAAGGTGCAGGCCGATATCGTCAAGCTTCACGATCAGCCCGACCGCGCCATAGACCAGCACGGTGATGGCCAGCGCCACGATCACCAGGATCAGCGCCCGGGTCAGGAACGGCTGCGTTGCCACTTCTGCAAGCGCGATCACCATGATCTCGGCCGAAAGAATGAAATCGGTGCGCACCGCACCGCTCACCCGCTCTCGCTCGAATTCGACCGGATCGAGAATTTCGTCCTCCAGCGTCTCGCCATGCTTTTCGCCGGTGAGCTTCTCGACGACCTTTTCCGCCCCTTCGAAAGACAGGTAGAGACCGCCCACCAGCAACAGCACCGTCACCCCGATGGGCAGGAACTGGCTGAGCAGCAGCGCCGCGGGCAGGATGAACAGCAGCTTGTTCCTGAGGCTGCCCCTGGCGATCCGCCAGATCACCGGCAATTCGCGATCGGGCGTGAGCTGGGTGACATAGCTGGGCGTCACCGCCGCATCGTCGATCACCACGCCCGCCGCCTTGCCGCTGGCCTTGGTCGCAGCCACGCCCACGTCGTCAAGCGTGGCCGCTGCCGCCTTGGCGATGACCGAGATGTCGTCGAGGAGTGCTACCAGGCCAGAGGGCATGGGCTTCCTCAGCCCGGGTTGCGGCAGGATGTCAAGTCAGTGCGCTCGCGGCAGACAGCGCCGCCGCACCCGAATTCCCGAGTGCCTCGAATGCCAATAGCCAAGCGACTGAACGAAGATCGCGAATTTGCATTGCGCCTTTCTCGATCATGCAATCGTACTTACGGATCCCGATCGGCGCGATACAAGGTTAATCGATATTAATCATAGAATACAGAGGGGCTTGCCAATGAGGTCTGTACTTTTCCCGATCGCCGCCGGCCTCGCGGTCGTCCTTGCCGGGTGCAAGAGCGAACAGGAACAGCTCACCGAATACAACGCGGCGTTCATCACGTCCTGCGAGACGGATGCAACCAAGCATGGCATTTCCCCCGGCGCGGCCCGGCACGCCTGCGCCTGCGCCCTGACGGAGTTCGACAGGAAGTATCCGGGCGCTTCGAAGATTTCCAAACCCCTCAGCGAGGCAGCGCCGCTTGTCCAGGACTGTGCAAGCCGTTGGGGGGGGGCCTGAGGGTATCAGAGATAACGGCGAACCCTGACATCGTTTCGGATCGCCCGGCACGGCCATATCCCCCTGTTCCGGACTGACCGAAACAGGGTTCAGGGATTTGCGGCAAGCCATCGCTTGGCGATATCGCTCCCGTGCGCGGCCGCACGTTCGATCAGGCTGCGGCCGCGCGCCTCGTCCTTTGGGCCGCCCTGGCCATGGAACAACAGGTAGCCCAGGTTGTAGGTGGCATACATGTTGCCCGCAGCGGTCGAGCGTTCGAACCAGGCCCGCGCCTGCACGGCATCCTTGGCGACGCCCCTGCCATAGATGTACAGGACGCCCATATTGTACATCGCCTGTCCATCGCCGAGGGCCGCCGCCCGCTCGAACCAGCTCCGCGCCTGCACAAAGTCCTGCTCGCCGCCTTCGCCGTTGGCCATCATCGATCCGTACATCAGCATCGAGGGCGCATGGCCGGCATTGGCCGCCTCGCTATACCAGCGCCTTGCGACCACCAGATCTTTCGGCACGCCCCGGCCATTGTAATAGGTCGTGCCGAGGTTGAACTTGGCCAGCGGGAACCCCTTGGCCGCAGCCTGTTCATAAAGGTGCCGGGCGGTTTCCATATCGGCAGGAACGCCCATGGCTTCCATGTGCATGGCGCCCAGGTTGACTATGGCGGCGACACTGCCTGCGGCCGCAGCACGTTCCAGCCATTGCCTGGCCTCCGCGAAATTGCGCGCGGCGAGATGAGCCCTGCCCAATTGGGCCATCATCCGGGCATTGCCGGGCAAGGCCGACACCGCC
>JAYRPK010000217.1:0-2655 GCA_041911195.1 Novosphingobium sp.
CGCAGTTCGGCAAGCGACAGTTCGCCGCTCCTCAGCGCGCCCTGGACGTAGAAGTCTATCAGATCGTCGGCCGCGCCGTTGAGCGTGACGGCGGCGATCGACACCAGGAAGCGCGCCCGCCGGTCCAGCTGCGGACGGCTCCACACCTCGCCGAACAGGAAATCGCGCGCGGCGCTTTCCAGCAGGGTGCGAGGTTGCGGCGCGGGCTGGCCGCCCACATCGGCCTGAACTTGCAGGCCCCGCTCGCTGCGCCCGACGGGGTCGAGGACCCGGCTCAACCTTCAGGGCCCTTGAGGCTCATCCAGATGTTCTTGGGCTGCATGAATTCATTGAGCCCCTCGATGCCGCCGAGCCGGCCGTGGCCGCTCTTCTTCCAGCCGCCGAATGGGCAATTGGGCTGCATCGCCTCGCCCGAGCCGTTGACGTGGATCATGCCCGCCTGAAGCTCGCCGGTGACATGGTGCGCGCGGCGCAGGTTCTGGGTGTGGACATAGGCGCCGAGGCCGTATTCGGTGCCGTTTGCCAGCGCGATGGCCTCTTCCTCTGTATCGAACGGCGTGGCGACGAGGACGGGGCCGAAGACTTCGTTCTGGGCGATCTCGCTGTCGTTGGGCACATCGGCAAGGACCGTGACGGGCAGGAAGTAGCCGGGGGCATGATCGCCGCCCATGCGCTGGCCGCCCGCGACGATGCGGCCGCCCTGGCTGACGCCCTTGTCTACCATGCCGAGGATTCGGTTGATCGCGGTCTCGGAGATGACCGGGCCGAGCATGGTGTCGGGAGCAAGCGGGTCGCCTGCCTTCACCTGGCTGGCCGCGCCGGCGATTGCCGCCATATACTGCTCGTAGATGCCCCGCTGGACGAGCAGACGAGTGCCGTTGACGCAGCCCTGGCCGTTGGCGGAGACCGCGCCGGTGAGGCCGCAGCGGATCGCCGTGCCGAGGTCGGCATCGTCGAACACTATGACCGCCGACTTGCCGCCCAGTTCCAGCCCGACGTGCTTGATCGACTGCGCGGCGGTGGCCAGCACCTTCTTGGCGGTCGCGCCCGAACCGATGAATTCGATCTTGTCGATGCCGGGGTGCAGCACCATGGCCTCGCCCGCATCGGCCGCGCCGGTGATCATGTTGACCACGCCCGGCGGGAAGCCTGCCTCGCGGATCACTTCGGCGAGCATCATGGCGGAGTAGGGGGCAAGATCGGGCGACTTGAGGACGACGCAGTTGCCGGCGGCAAGGGCAGGGGCCATGCACATGGTCGCGGCGAACAAGGGGCCATTCCAGGGGATGATGATGCCGACCACGCCGAACGGCTCATAAGTGACATAGTCATGCGCCGGGCCGCCCCACATCGGCACGGTGCGGCCGTGGATCTTGTCGGCCCAGCCGCCGAAATAGCGGAACTTCTGCGCCGCGTCGTAGCCCATGAAGGGAGCATAAGCGCCGACCGAGCCGTTCTCGGCAATCAGGCTGGGGGCGAATTCGGCGCTCTTGGCCTCGAACAGGGCGGCGAGCTTGAACATCAGGTTGCGGCGCTGGTCGCCCGGCATGGCGCGCCAGGCGGGGAAGGCCTTGCGGGCCGACTGGACGGCGCGATCGACGTCGTCAGCATTGGCCATGTAGATCTCGCGGGTGACGTTGCCGTTGCCGGGATAGATATGCGGGATCGCGTGGCCGCTGCCGCGCTCTTCGCCCTTGTTGTCGATGATGATGGCGTTGCGCGGCAATGCCTCGAGATTCGGGTCCTGAAAGCCCATCGTATCCAAAACTCCCAATGCGGGGCCCGGCGAGGGAATCGCCCGCGGTTCCATGGTGGCAAAATGTCGGCGGACGCAGGCCATGGCAAGGGCATTTTGCAAATAACATGCATGTTTTTTGGATTGTGCAGTGCAGCATGGCGATCAATCGGCTTGATCAGACGAAAAATATGCGTATTTTTTGCCCATGACCCAGCCCAAACAGGTCTTGCCCGAACAATCGGCGGCAGGTGGCCGCAAGCACCTTGTGCAGGATACAGCCGCGCGCATGCGCGAACTGATCTTCGCGCGGGACGAGGGCGAGCAGATCGGCTCGCTGCCCGAACTGGCAAAGAGCCTGGGCGTCGGCATCGTCACAGTGCAACAGGCCGCGCGTATACTGGAACACGAAGGGCTGCTGGAGGTTCGGCGCGGGCCGGGCGGCGGGTACTATGGCAGCCGACCGGATGCGGCAGACCTGGAACGCGCGCTCGCCGCCTATATGCGCAGCCAGCCCGCCTCGTGGGAAGAGGCGTTGGACATGACTTCACTGCTGTTCAACGAATTGTGCGCGGCTGCGGCCGGGAGCGACGACCGCGCGGGGCAGGACGAATTGCGCGAATTCGCACTGCGGCTGCCATCCTGCGAGACCGAAGCGAGCATGGCCACGATGGAGCAGGAGTTCCAGGATTTGCTGTTCCGCATGGTCGACCGCCCGCTGTTCGAGTTGCTGACGCGCGTGACCTTGCGCTTTTCCGCCATGCAACCGGGCGACACTCCCGGGCGCGGCCTGATCGGGGTGGAACAGTGGGTCGCCGGCCGCAGGCGCATCATCGATGCGATCCTGCGCCGCGACGTGGAACTGGCCCGCTTCGAGGCGGACCGGTCCAACCGGCAAATCCTGATGGCGGCGCTGGAAC
>JAYRPK010000218.1:0-8605 GCA_041911195.1 Novosphingobium sp.
ACGCTTTCGTGGCAACTGGTCCAGCCGGTCGGCGATCGGCCCGACGGCGTGAAATTCGTCCAGGTCGATGTCGTCGGCGCGCGTCGGCGCGGCTATGTTGATGTCACTCGCCTGCGCAGCCCGATCGACTATCGCCTGATCGCGGAACGCCGGCGCGGCGTCTGGCAGATCACGGCATTTATCGCGGGGGATTGACGGACGGCGTCTCGCGCGTGTGCGCCGTCATTTCCGATTTTGTTTCACGCAGAGGCGCAGAGGGGTCGCGCTTGCGGTGAAGTCGCATTCTTCCTGACCACTTCGAGTGAAACCTCGCCTCGGAAACGGAAATCGAACCTTCGGCTCGAAGCAGCATCTCTGCGCCTCTTTTCTTCCTCTGCGCCTCTGCGCGAAACGTTTCTTTTTGAGCAAATACGCGATCGCCTCGCCCTGGGCCGCTTTCAAAGAGTGCTGGCATTACCCCCAAGCCCCGCCAGCGCCTCATAGGCCAGCACCGCCATGGCCACCGCCGCATTCAGGCTGTCAGCCCGCCCGCGCATCGGGATGGTGACGCGCAGGTCGCAGGCCAGCTCGTATTCCGCAGGAAGCCCTTGCGATTCGTTGCCGACCATCAGGAAGCAGGGCGCCTCATAGGGTGCGCCGCGATAGGGCTGGGCGTCGCGCAGGCTGGCGGCGACAAGCTGTCCGGAGCCAGAGCGCAGCCATGCGATGAATTCCTGCCAGCTCGCCCGCGCCACATGCTGGGTGAAAACCGCTCCCATGCTGGCCCGCACGGCTTCGGCGGAGAAGGGATCGGCGCAGTCGTCGAGCAGGATCAGCCCGCCCGCACCGACTGCATCGCCAGTGCGCAGCATGGTGCCCAGGTTGCCCGGATCGCGCAGCGCCTGCGCCACCAGCCAGATCGGCGCGGCATGGCGGTCGAGCCGCGCCAGCGAGGTATCGAATTCGGCGAAGACGCCGCAGACCGCCTGGGGGTTGTCCTTGCCGGTGACCTTGGCGAGCAGCGCCTCGTCCATCTCGATCACTTCGCCGCCCGAGGCCGCGACATCGGCTTCCAGCGCGGCAAGCAGGGGATGCGGCTCGCGCCCGGTGGCCATCACCAGCATCTCGGGCAACCTGCCGCTCTCGCGCGCGTCGGTCAGCAGCCGCAGGCCCTCGGCCAGGAAGCGCCGCTCCTGCCGCCGGTGCTTCTTGTCACGCAGCGAGCGCAGGAACTTGACCCTGGGGTTGGAAAATCCGGTTATCGTGGTGCGAGGCACTGCGCCTCAATTCTCGCCAAAGCCGCCGCGCACCAGTTCGGCCAGCTGCGCCAAGGCCGCGTCGGCGCCATCGCCGGAGACGCAGACCTCGATCGAATTGCCGCGCGCCGCGCCCAGCATCATCAGCCCCAGGATCGATCCGCCGGCGGCTTCGGTGCCATCCTTGGAAACCGTGATCTTGAGCGATTCGGGCAAGGTCGCGACCATGTTGACGAATTTGGCGCTGGCCCGCGCGTGTAGGCCGCGTTCGTTGACGATCTTGATCTGCTCGCAGACCTGGTTCGTGTCGGCCGGGCTCACGCGTGCTGGCCCAGGTACTCGGATGCGATTGTGATGTAGTTGCGCCCGGCATCGCGCGCGGCGGCGGCTGCGTCGTGCACGTTCATGCAGCTGCGCGCCTTGGCCAGGCGGATCAGCATCGGCAGGTTGATCCCGGCGATGACTTCCACCTTGCCCGCCTTCATCAGCGAGATGGCGAGGTTCGACGGCGTGCCGCCGAACAGGTCGGTGAGGATGACCACGCCCTTGCCCGAATCGACCCGGTCGATCGCGCCGGCAATCTCGCGGCGGCGTTTTTCCATGTCGTCGTTGGGACCAATGCAGACCGTGGCGACGTCGTTCTGGTGGCCGACGACATGTTCCATGGCGTGCACGAATTCCTCGGCAAGGTTGCCGTGGGTGACAAGTATCATGCCGATCATACGGATGAAGTGCTCCGAATTCCCTGCGTTCGCACCCGGTTCTGTTTCAAGCCCGTCATCGCGACTGAGTCTCCTCGAGGAGATCGGCCGCGCGCGAACCCAGGTTGCGATGCAGCAATGTGGGCGAAAAACCGGAGTTGCGCAAGGCCGCGGCGACCTGTTCTGCGGTGAAAACCGAGCGGTGCCGCCCGCCGGTACAGCCGAAGGCAATGTTTACATAGGCTTTTCCCTGAGCCTCGTAACGCGGCAGCAGCATCAGGATAAGCCCGCAGATGCGTTCATAGGCTTCGGCGAAGGCGGGATCGGTGCGGATATAGTCGGCCACCGGCGAATCCTGCCCGGTCAAAGGCCGCAGGTCGTCGCGCCAGTGCGGGTTGGCGAGAAAGCGCATGTCGAACACCAGGTCGGCCAGCGGCGGCATGCCGCGCGAAAACCCGAAGCTGGTGACGGTCACGGTCATCGGCTGGCCCGCCGCCTCGGCGAACCGCTCGCGGATGGCCTGGCCTAGTTCGTTCGAGGAAAAGGTGCTGGTGTCGATCACCATGTCGGCCCAGCGCCGCAGCGGCTCCAGCGTCTCGCGTTCGGCGCGGATGCCGGTGGCGGCCTGCACGTCCTGCGCCAGCGGATGGCGGCGGCGGGTCTCGTTGTATCTCCGTTCGAGCTCGGCGGTCGAGCAGTCGAGGAACAGGGTGGTGACTTCCAGGTCGCCGCGCCCGGCCAGTGCCTTCACCCGCTCGATGATGTCGCGCGGATTGAAGCCGCGGGTGCGCGAATCGAAGCCGATGGCGAGCCGTCCCTGCTCACCGCGGATGGCGGGGGCGGTACTGTCGATCAGCCGGTCGAGCAGGCGCAGCGGGAAATTGTCGACCGCTTCCCAGCCCAGGTCCTCGAGCACCTTGAGCGCAGTCGTCTTGCCCGCGCCGAGCAGGCCGGTGACCAGCAGCACGCGTTGCTTGCCGGTGTCTTCGGGTTCGGCGGGTTCCTTGGGCATGGCTTCAGCGTTCTTGCGCCTCGCTTCGGCGAATGGGAAGGGGTTGCGCGATGTTGTACCGCAATGGTGCTTAACCCATGCCGAACCGCTTGAGCGCCAGTTCGGCGCGCAGCGGCAGGGCCGGGCTGCGGGGCCACAGGCGGATCAGCGGCAGGCGGATGCCAAACCGTTCGACTGTCTCGCTTTCCTCGATGTAGCGCGGCGCATCTTCGTCGAGCGCCAGGACCAGCGCTACAGGGGCTTCGGGGCAGACCGGAAATTCGAGCAGGCCCAGGTTGCGCACTTCGAGCAGGCCGCGGGTACTGTCATGGGGCGTGGCGATCAGGCGCCCTTCGCGCGGCTTGAGCATCAGCGAATCGTCGCCCACCAGCAGCGCCCCCCGATCGATCAGCGCCAGCGCGAGGCTGCTCTTGCCCGCGCCCGGCGGCCCCTCGATCATCAGGGCGCGAGTGCCGATCGCCACGCAGGTCGCCTGCCAGGCTGGCATCAGGCCTTCCTCAGCGCCGGCAGCGACAGCACCAGGCAGGCGCCGCTTGCGCCATCGGCCCGGTCGTGCGCTTCCAGCGTGCCGTCGTGCGCTTCGGCGATGGTGCGGGCGATGGCCAGGCCCAGGCCGCTGTGGTTGCCGAAATCCTCGCCGGCCGGGCGCAGCGAGTGGAACCGCTCGAACACCTTTTGGCGCTCTTCGGGCGGAATGCCCGGCCCCTCGTCCGAAGTGGCCACGACCACCTGGTCGTCCTCGCGGCGGATGGCGACTTCGATCTTGCCCTTGGGCGGCGAGAAAGAGACGGCGTTGTCCAGCAGGTTGCCGATCACGCGCTGCAGCTGCGGCGCATCGCCGGAAACCACCCAGGACCCCTTGCCCTTGACCGAAACCGACACGTCGCGGTCGCCATCGACGCCGCTCTGCCGCCGGGCGTCGGTCAGGGCCTTGATCAGCCGGGCCATGTCGACCGGTTCGAAGGCCGTGCGGCTGAGCTCGGCATCGATGCGGCTGGCGTCGGCGATCTCGGTGACCAGCCGGTCGATCCGCTGGACGTCGTGCGCGGCGATGTCGCCCAATTGGCGGCGCAGGGCTGGATCCTCGACCCGGTTGAGCGATTCGAGCGCGCTGCGCAGGCTCGCCAGCGGGTTCTTGAGCTCATGCGCGACATCGGCGGCGAAGCTTTCGACCGCGTCGATGCGTTGCCGCAAGGCCGCGGTCATGTCGGAAACGGTGCGGGCGAGCAGGCCGATCTCGTCGCCGCGATCGGGAAGGCGCGGCACCACGACCTCGCGGTCGCGGCCCGAACGCACCCGCACCGCCGCCCGCACCAATTCACGCAACGGCTGGACGATGGTGCGGGCGAGAAACAGCGAGAGCAGGATCGATGTCGCCAGCGCCGCGCCGATGACGATCGCCAGGGTGCGGCGCGCATCGCGAACGCGCTGGGTGATGTCGACCGCATTGCGGGTGGTGAGCAGCACTTCGCCCCCCTTGCCCACCGGCGCGGCGGCGGTGATCACCGGGGTGCGATCGGGCGCCAGCCGCTGGCGGATCGAAGTGACGTGCAACTTTCGCGCCTCGGCCACCTCGGGCCAGGCCGTATCCTTGCGGGGATCGGCGGGCTCGGCATAGGCAGGAATCGGCGCCGCGCCGATGAGGAAATCCATGCCGCGATCGAGCGAGCGGGCGGCGGAAAGATACCAGCCCTCCTTTTCCGGATCGGCAAAGCGGAAAGTGGGTGGGGCAAGCTCGAAGCTGTCGGCGAACAGGCGGCCATCGGCGCGGTAGAGGCGCAGGCGCAATTGCTGTTCCAGGCCGATCTGCGCGATCAGCAATCGCCGCTTGCGTGGTCCGGCCTGGTCCAGCGCGGCGGCGGCGACCTGCGCTTCGGCGCGGGCGAGGCCAAAGCGTTCGGCGACCAGCTGGTTGCGGTAGGAGTCGAGATAGAACAGGCTGCCCGCCATCAGCGCCAGGGCAATCACATTGACCGCCAGGATGCGGGTGGTCAGCGAGGCGCGCGGTCGCCACATGCGGCGCCGGGGCCGGGCCTCGCCCAGCTCTTCAGCCATCGGTGAAGGAATAGCCGGCGCCATAGAGCGTATCGATCGCGGAGAATTCCGGATCGACGCTGCGGAACTTGCGGCGCATGCGCTTGATATGGCTGTCTATGGTGCGATCGTCGACGAAGACGTCGTCGCTGTAGGCCGCGTCCATCAGCTGGTTGCGGCTCTTGACCACGCCGGGCCAGGTGGCCAGCGCTTCCAGGATAAGGAATTCGGTGACGGTGAGCGAAACCGGCTTTCCGTCCCAGGTAACGTGGTGGCGCGCCGGGTCCATGGTCAGCCGGCCGCGCCGGACGGGCTCGGGCAGCTGTTCGGCCTCTTCGCTGCCGGTGTCGGTTCGCGCCAGTTCGCTGCGGCGCAGGATCGCCCGGATGCGGGCGACCAGCAGGCGCTGGCTGAATGGCTTGGCTACATAGTCGTCCGCGCCAAGGGCCAGGCCCAGCGCCTCGTCGGCCTCCTCGTCCTTGGATGTCAGGAAGATCACCGGCAGCGCGCTTTTCTCGCGCAGTTTCTGGAGCAGTTCGAAGCCGTCCATGCGCGGCATCTTGATATCGAAAATGGCCAGGTCCGGCGGGTTGTCGAGCAGCGCCTTGAGCGCGGTTTCGCCATCGGCATAGACCCGGGTGGTGAAACCCTCGGCCTGCAGCGCGATCGAGACGGTGGTGAGGATATTGCGGTCGTCATCGACCAGGGCGATGCTCTTCGCTTCGTCGGCAGCGACGCGGAGCGGCGGAACGGCGGCAGTCTCGTTCATCGCGGTGGTAGCGCTCACGTCATCCGGTTTGGCGGGCTTTGTGTCTAGCCTTTCCCACAGCCGCTGACAACGGAGGGGGTGAAGCTCGTAGTAACATTCTCGAATTAAACAAAAATTATCCGGAATTTGCCGATTTGACGGGAATCACCTGCTCGACTATGCGCGGGCGCAAATTCGCCGAATTGTTCCAGAGACCCAGCCGTCCGGATTTCCGGACATCCGCTTTTGCATGTATTTGGGAGACGTCATTGTCCACCGCAACGCTCGATTACTCGCTCGATAGCCAGGGTATTTTCACCAAGGCGACCGTGTTCGCCAACCTGGGCACCGCGCCCTTGGTCGAACATGCCGTCCGCAATGGCGAGGGCGTGCTGGCCGCCGACGGGCCGCTGGTGGTGGCAACCGGCAATCACACTGGCCGTTCCGCCAAGGACAAGTTCATCGTCCAGGACGAGAACACCCGCGACACGGTGTGGTGGGGCAAGACCAATGTCGCCATGTCGCCTGAGCACTTCGCCGCGCTGAAGGAAGATTTCCTCGCCGCGCTGGGCCAGAAGGACAAGCTCTACGTCGCCGACCTGTTCGGCGGCTCGCAGGCGGAAAACCGCGTCAACGTGCGCGTGATCAACGAGTTCGCCTGGCACAACCTGTTCATCCGCACTCTGCTGGTGCGTCCGCAGCCGCACGAGTTGGGCGGCTTCGAGCCCGAATACACCATCATCGACCTGCCCAGCTTCCGCGCCGACCCCGCGCGCCACGGCTCGCGCAGCGAGACGGTGATCGCGGTCAACTTCACCGAGAAGCTGATCCTGATCGGCGGCACCGCCTATGCCGGCGAGATGAAGAAGAGCGTGTTCGGCATCCTCAATTACCTGCTGCCGACCAAGGGCATCATGCCGATGCACTGTTCGGCCAACATCGGCCCCGATGGCCGCACCGCCGTGTTCTTCGGCCTGTCGGGCACCGGCAAGACCACGCTTTCGGCCGATGCCAGCCGCACGCTGATCGGCGATGACGAGCATGGCTGGTCCGACACTGCCGTGTTCAACTTCGAAGGCGGCTGCTACGCCAAGATGATCCGTCTTTCAGCCGAGGCCGAGCCGGAAATCTTCGCCACCACCAAGCGTTTCGGCACGGTGCTGGAAAACGTGGTGATCGATCCGGTCACCCGCCAGCTCGATCTCGACGACAACTCGCTGGCCGAGAACAGCCGCGGCTCCTATCCGATCGACTTCATTCCGAATGCCTCGGAACAGAACCTCGGCCCAGTCCCGGCCAACATCATCTTCCTCACCGCCGACGCCTATGGCGTGCTGCCGCCGATCGCGCGGCTGACCGCGGAACAGGCGATGTACCACTTCCTCTCGGGCTACACCGCCCGCGTCGCCGGCACCGAGATCGGCGTGACCGAGCCGGAAGCGACCTTCTCCACCTGCTTCGGCGGGCCCTTCATGCCGCGCCATCCGGCAGTCTACGGCAACCTGCTCAAGGAGCGGATCGCCAAGGGCGGGGTCAAGTGCTGGCTGGTCAACACCGGCTGGTCCGGCGGCAAGGCGACAATGCCGGGCATCAGCCGCATGCCGATCAAGGCCACCCGCGCGCTGCTCAATGCCGCGCTCGACGGCAGCCTCAACAGCGCCGAATTCCGCAAGGACCCGAACTTCGGTTTCGAATATCCGGTCGCGGTCGAAGGCGTCGACAGCAAGCTGCTCGATCCGCGCGCGGCCTGGGCCGATGCCGGCGAATACGACAAGACGGCGCAGGAGCTGGTGCACAAGTTCGTCGCCAACTTCGCCCAGTTCGAAGCCCACGTCGACGAAGGCGTGCGCAACTCGGCGCCGGTCGCGGCGTAATTATCTGATCCGGATTTTCATTCCGGAGCGGGCCGGTGCCGCCTCGAAATTCGCAACTCAGCGAATTTCGCGTCATACTCTTTACAGCTTGGCCGTCCCGGGCCCAAGTTGCGGCTTCATTTGAAGGAGTCGCAACCATGGGTCTGTTGGATGGCGTGCTGGGCCAGCTCGGCGGAAATCTCGATATCGGCGGCATTGCCGGCAAGCTCGGCATCGATCCGGCCATGGCGGAAAAAGCCGTGGCGGCGCTGGGCCAGTCCCACCCCGAACCGGGCGATACGATCGCCGGGGCGGCGGCCAAGACCGGCCTGGACACCGGCACCCTGGGCGCGATCGTCGAACAGCTTGGCGGCGAAAGCGCGCTGGGCAAGATCAACGACGCGCTGAAAGACAACCCGCAAGCCGCAGGCATCCTGAACATGCTCGACCGCGACGGTGACGGCAACGCGGTAGACGATATCGTCGATCTGGCCTCGGGATTGTTCGGCAAGAAGTGACCGGACGGCTCTGCCCATGCCCGTTACTTACCTTGTTGAAGATTGAGCATTATTCCATATTTCCCCTGTTGCATCCCGGCCTGCCGGGCTAGGAGGGCAATGGGGTCGCACCTGTTTTACAAGGCCAGGACAACTGGCCAGGAGGCTTGGTGTGGACATGCTCGGCGCGCTGCAGCGCAGTGGGGGCATAGAGGCATTGGCGCGGCAGGCGGAGGTTGAGCCGCAGCAGGCGCTGGTCGTGGCGAAAGAGGTCCTGCCCGGATTGCTCGCCGCCTTTCGCAATCTGGCTGGAGGCCGGTCGGCGCTGCTGGCGCTGATCGAAGGCAATGGCGGAGCAGGGCTTGCGGCTGCGGTCATGGGTGTCGAACGGGCCAATCCCGAGGCGGGCCAGGCGATGCTATCGCAGGTGCTGGAACAGGAAAGCGCCGATCTTTCGGCGGCGGCGGCGCGGTTCGGGCCCCGTGCGGCCAGACTTCTGCCATTGATTGCCATGCTGGCGGGCGG
>JAYRPK010000219.1:0-6654 GCA_041911195.1 Novosphingobium sp.
CCGGAGACCAGCACGAGCGGCAGCCCCTTGCCGGCCGGCGAGAAGTGCTCGTGGCGAACCTCGGTATTCCCCGCGCAGGCCAGCACGGCAAAGGCGAGAAAGGCCAGCTTCCGGAACCGCGATGCCATGATTCGATCCGCCGTCAGGCCGCGCTGTGCCCGCGCAGCTCGGTGACCATGTCCCACACCGCGATAAACAGCGCGGCGATGATCGGGCCGACGACGAACCCGCTCAGCCCGAACAGTTCCAGCCCCGCCACCGTCGCGATCAGCACGACGAAATCGGGCAGCTTGATGTCCTTGCCGACCAGGATGGGGCGAAGCAGGTTGTCGATCATGCCGATCACGAACAGCCCGCAGAACACCAGGATGCCGCCTTCCATCAACGATCCGGTGATCAGCAAATAGGCGGCGACCGGCACCCAGACGATCCCGGTGCCGACTGCCGGAATCAGCGAGAAGAAGCCCATCAGCAGGCCCCACAGCAAGGCCCCTTCGATGCCGAGCAGCCAGAAGATCACGCCGCCGACAATTCCCTGGATCACCGCCACCAGCACCGTGCCCTTGATCGTGGCGCGCACCACCCGCAGGAACTTGTCGATCATCCGGTCGCGCAGGTCGGGCTCAAGCGGCAGCGCCTGTTCCATCCTCCCGGCCAGGCTATCGCCGTCGCGCAGCAGGAACCAGGTGAGGTAAAGCATGACGCCCAGGGCGGCGAGGAAGGTCAGCGCCCCCTGCCCCACGGTCAGCGCGCGCGTGGCGACGCTGCGCAGGCCGGCGGAGAGTCCCGAACCGATCAATGCGCGCAGCCGTTCGGGATCGAGGAAGCCATAGTCCGCAACCACCTTTTCCGCCCAGGGCGGCAGGGATGCCCGGAACTTTGTGACCGTGCCGGCGATGTCGATCGTTCCCGACTGCAACTGGTTGTAAAGACTGGCGGCCTCGTTGATCAGGCTCACGGTTATCAGGATGGCGGGCGCGATGACCAGGGCGAGCAGCAGCAGCAAGGTCAGGGTCGCGGCCAGCCCCTTGCGGCCGCCCAACTTGACCGCGAGCCAGTGATACACCGGCGAAAACACGATCGCCGCCACCAGCCCCCACAGGATCGCGCCGAAATAGGGCGTCATCAGCCAGGCGAAGGCAATCGTCACCAGCACCACAAGAGTGCCGAAGCCGACCTGTTCGTAGGTCCAGCCGCTCTTTCCGGAACCTGCCATCATTTCCCCCTTCTGAACCCGCTCAGGGCTTCGGCGTGCCCAGGATGATCATCGAGACCACGCAGCCCTCCGGTCCCGTGCGCCAGCCATGGTCGACGCCGGTGACCATGGCGCTGTCCCCCTGTTCCAGCAGATGCGGTCCATCGTCCAGCAGAAGTTCGATACGGCCGGCGACTATCGTGTGGCAATCGATCGTATCGGTGTGATGCACACGGCGCGTTTCATTGGGCAGGAAGCGCACGCGGTACCAGCGCATGGTGCCTTCCGGAGCGGGAATATCGACGAATTCGCCCCTGCCCGGCGGGCGCGGCGGCAGCGCGCGCAGGTCGAGCGCCGCTATCGACTGGGTGCCCATGCCTTCGGCAGGCGGCGTGCAGTCGACTTGTTCGACCACACAGCTCTTGCCGTCCTTCACACCGGTTACGATAAACCGCATCGCTCACTCCCCACTCGATTGGCCCGCCCGGAAACTCGACCCATCCCGGCGCTATTTCACATTGCGTACACTGCCATCGGCAAGCAGGACAAAGCGGCCAGAGCCATAGCCGTTCGCCCCGGTGGTCGCATGGACGGAATAGGTTACGCCGACTTGCAGCGGACTGGCTGGCATGCTGCGCCCCTCGATCAACGGACGGCCTTTGAAAGGTATGCCGTACGTCACCGGAAACTTGTTTTCGCAGGGGTCTTCGTAGGCGATATTTTCGCCCCAGACAGTCTGCCGCGGTTGTTCCCGCCTGACCCCGAAACTGCGCACGCACACAGGCGACTGCGGTGTTGCACCTTCGACCACAAACACCACCTTGCCATCCCGGACGATTGCCTCGATGTCATAAAGATAGGAACATCCGCCAAGCGCCAGGGCGAGCGTCGCAATGGCAAACCGGACGCGCGCCATAACCGCAATTCGGTGCGAATGCATGACGCCGGTCTCCTTCATGGACCGGCATGATAGAAATCATACACCGCCTGCGCCACCCCCGCGCTAACCCCCGGCGCCTTCTGCAAATCTTCCAGGCTCGCGGCCCGCACTTTGCCGGCCGTGCCGAAATGCAGCAACAGCGCCCGCTTCCTTGCCGGGCCGATGCCGGGAATCTCGTCGAGCGGGCTGGCGGTGATCGCGCGGCTGCGCTTGTCGCGGTGAGCGCCGATGGCGAAGCGGTGAACCTCGTCGCGCAGGCGCTGGAGGTGGAACAGCACCGGGGAATTGACCGGCAGCGTCTTCTCGCGCCCGTCGGGGAAGTGGAACACCTCGCGCCCCTCGCGCCCGTGGTGCGGCCCCTTGGCCACGGCGACAATGGCCAGGTCCTCGATCCCCAGTTCCTCCAGCACTTCGCGCACCGCCGACATCTGCCCCTTGCCGCCGTCGATCAGCACCAGATCGGGCCATGTGCCGCCGTCGCGCTCGGGGTCTTCCTCCATCGCCCGGCCGAAGCGCCGCTCCATGACTTCGCGCATCATGGCGAAATCGTCGTTGCTCTGCGCCGCCTTGATGTTCCACTTGCGGTATTGGCCCTTGATGAAGCCTTCCGGCCCGGCCACCACCATGGCGCCCAGGGCATTGGCGCCCTGGATATGGCTGTTGTCATAGATCTCGATGCGCTGGGGCACTTCCGGCAGTTCGAGAAATTCGGCCATCTCGCGGTTGACCTTCGCCTTGGTCCCGCTTTCCGCCATGCGCCGCTCGAGCGCCTCGACCGCATTGCGGCTCGCCTGCTCGATCAGCCGCCGCCGATCGCCGCGCTGGGGAAGCGAAATTTCCACCCTGCCCCCGGCCGCATCGCGAAAGGCCTCGGCCAGCAAGTCCGCCTCGGGCAGCAGCCGATCGACCATGATCAGCCGAGCGGGCGGCACTTCCTCATAGAACTGGGCGAGGAAGCTGGTGAGCACTTCCTCTGGCGAGAGCCCTTCGGTGTGGCCGGGAAAGAAGGCGCGGTGGCCCCAGTTCTGCCCGCCGCGGATGAAGAATGCCTGCACGGCCACTTGCCCGGCCTTTTCCGCCATGGCGAACACGTCGGCATTGCCCACCCCCTGCGCATTGACCGCCTGACTGCCCTGGATGAACGTCGCGGCGCGCAGCCGGTCGCGCAGCATGGCGGCGGTTTCGAAGTCCAGCGCCTCCGCCGCCTTTTCCATTTGGGCGGTCATTTTCGCCTGCACCGCCTGGCTTTTTCCACCAAGGAAGTCCTTGGCCTCGCCGACAAGTTCGGCATAGCCCGCCTCGTCGATCCGGCCGACGCAGGGGGCCGAACAGCGCTTGATCTGATAAAGCAGGCATGGCCGGTCGCGGCGGGAGAAGAAGCTGTCGGTGCAACTCCGCAGGAGAAACAGCTTCTGCAACGCATTGATCGTCGTGTTGACCGAGCCGGCGCTGGCGAAGGGGCCGTAATAGTCCCCCTTTGCCTTGCGCGCGCCGCGATGCTTCATGATTCGGGGGAAGTCATGATCGGCGCGCAGCAGGATGAAGGGGAAGCTTTTGTCGTCGCGCAGCAGCACGTTGTACGGCGGGCGATAGCGCTTGATCAGCTGCGCCTCGAGCAGCAGCGCCTCGGCTTCCGAATTGGTCGTGACGATGGTCATCGAGCGGGTCTGGCTGACCATGCGCTTGAGCCGGTAGGGCAGCCGCTCGACCTGGGTGTAATTGGCGACGCGGTTGCGCAGCACCCGCGCCTTGCCGGCATAGAGCACGTCGCCCCTGGCATCGAGCATGCGATAGACGCCGGGCTTGGCCGGCAGGGTCTTCACCGTCTCGCGGATCGCCGCGACCCCCGCCTCGATATCGGGCTGGCTGCCGCGCACGGTGTAGGTCGCGCGTTCCTCATTGAAACGCTCGGCGCCTCGTGGATCGGGCGGGGTTCCGGCTGGCGTGCGCGACATGGCGGGGGAGATAGGGGAGCAGAACGCCAACTGGCAATCGCGAAACCGCCAATCAGGCAATCGTATCCTGATAGCGCCGCACCGCGACCGTGCCGAAGATGACCAGCATCAGCGCCAGCACGCCCACTTCGGGCAAGGCCAGCCCCGGCCCCCAGCCCTTGAGCATGATCCCGCGCACCAGCCGCAGATAGTGCGTCGCCGGGATGGCCTCTGCCACGACCTGCGCCCAGCCCGGCATGCCGCGGAACGGAAAGGCAAAGCCCGAAAGCAGGATCGAGGGCAGCATGTAGAAGAAGCTCATCTGCATCGCCTGCAACTGGCTTTTGGCGAAAGTCGAGATGGTGAAGCCCAATGCCAGGCAGACCACCATGAACAACAAGGTCACCAGCACGGTCAGCACCAGCGATCCCTCGAACGGCACGTGAAACATCGTCGCCGCCAGCGCGAGCACCACCGTCAGCTGCACCATGCCGACGATCAGGTTGGGCACGATCTTGCCCGCCATCACCTCGAACGGCCGCAGGGGCGTCGCCAGCAGGTTTTCCATAGTGCCCTGCTCGGATTCGCGGGTGACCGACAGCGAGGTCTGCATCACCAGGGTGATCGACAGGATGATCGCCAGCAGGCCCGGCACGGTGTTGTGGCTGGTGATCCCCTCGGGATTGTAGCTGCGGTGGATCACCATATCGACCGGTGGCTGGCCAGGCCGCCGCGCGGCCAGCGGCCCGGCCAGGTCGTGCGCCAGGGCCTGGCTTATCGCCTCACCGGCGGCGGCAACGGCCGGACCTGTCGCCGAAGGATCGGTGGCATCGACCGTCAGCAGCAGTTGCGGCCGGTCCCCGCGCACCAGGCTGCGCGCGAAATCGGGCGGGATGGTCAGCACGAACTGCGCCTTGCCTTCAGCCACCAGCCGATCCGCCTCGCCAGGGCGCTGCGCCACTTCGGTAATATCGAAATATCCGGTGTTCCTCAGGCCCATGACGATCGAGCGCGAAAAGGCGGAATTGTCGTTGGACTCCACCGCCATCGGCAAGTGCCTGGGATCGCCGTTGATCGCGAAGCCGAAGATGGTGAGCTGGACGATGGGCAGCATGAACATCATGCCGATCGTCCCGGGATCGCGCCGCATCTGGCGCAACTCCTTGAACACCATGGCGAGGATGCGCTGCCACATGGCGTCAGTTTACCGCCACGACGGACTTGTCCTCTGCGCCGCGCATCAGGTGGATGAACACGTCCTCCAGCGTGGGGCTGGCTTCGGTCCAGCGGATACGCTCGGCCCAGGGTTCAACTGCCTTGCGCAAAGCCGCCGGATCCTCGCCGCAGACGTGGAGCGAGGCGCCGAATGGCGCGGCCATGGCGACGCCGGGACGGCTCTCGATCTCGGCGGCGAGGCGGTCCGCGCCGGGCCCTTCGCCCAATAAGGCATGAAGATGCGAGCCGGCGATCACTTCGCCGATGGTCCCGCGCGCCAGCATCTGGCCATAGGCGATATAGGCAATCTCGTGACAGCGCTCCGCTTCGTCCATGTAATGGGTCGAGACGAGCACGGTCATGCCCTCGGCGGAAAGAGCATGGATCTGGTCCCAGAACTCGCGCCGGGCCTGCGGGTCGACGCCTGCAGTGGGCTCGTCGAGCAGCAGGATTCTAGGCTCATGCAGCACTGCCGCCGCCAGCGCGAGGCGCTGCTTCCAGCCACCCGAAAGCTGCCCGGCAAGCTGGCCGGCCCGGCTGGCCAGCCCAAGCCGCTCCAGCGCCTCATCCACCCGGCGGTCGAGGCTGTCGAGGCCATAGACCCGGGCGATGAACTCCAGGTTCTCGCGGATGGTGAGATCGCCGAACAGGCCAAACTTCTGCGTCATGTAGCCGATCTGCTGCTTGATCGCATTGCGCTCGCGCCGCAGGTCGAGCCCCAGGACCTCGCCCTCGCCCTCGTCGGGGATCAGCAGGCCGCAGATCATTCGGAGCGTCGTCGTCTTGCCCGAACCATTGGGGCCGAGAAAGCCGCAGATGCGCCCAGGCCGCACGGCCAGATCGACGTGGTCGACCACCGTGCGGCCGGAAAACCACTTGGTCAGGCCGCGCACCTCGATGGCGCAGGGCTCGCTCACGGCGCCTGGACTTCGACCGGCAATCCCGGCGGCAGCGGCTGACCGGATGCGGCAGGCACGGCCTCGACCAGAAACACCAGCTTGGCCCGTGCCCGTTCGCTGTAGATCACCGGCGGCGTGAATTCGGCGCGGGGCGCGATGTAGCTGATCCTGGCCTCGCGCGGCTCGCCGCAGCCGTCGCAGGTGAACCGCACTGTCGCGCCCATACGCAGGGCGGCGATGCGCGTCTCGGGCACGTAGAAGCGCAGCTTGCGCTTGTTGTCGGGCAGCACGGCGACCACCGGCGCATTGGCCGGCACCCATTCGCCGGGATTGAAGAAGGTCTGCTCGACCATGCCCGCCGCAGGCGAAACCGGGGCAATATCGGACAGGCGCTGGCGCTGGCCGCGCAAGGCCGCCTCGGCCCCGGCGACGCCGGCCTGCGCCGCGCGGATCTGGGCAGTCCGCCCGGCG
>JAYRPK010000220.1:0-4604 GCA_041911195.1 Novosphingobium sp.
CCGCACTTGCGCGAGGTGCTGGTGCAGTTCGGCGTGCTTGCCCGCGGCGCGCTCGGCCCAGGGGTCGTCCTGCATGAACTGCTGCGAATAGCGGAACCGTGCGGCCAGCTTGCGCACCGCATCCGGATCGTCGAACATCGCGCATTTCACATGGTCGAGCCCGACCCGCTCGATCCACGGTGCGGTGCGTTCGAGATAGTGCGCCTGTTCGCGATAGAGCTGGATGAAGGCGGCGCAGTGGTCGAGCGCCTGCTGCTCGGTCTCGACCTTGCAGAGCAGGTCGGTGGCGCGCACCTTGATGCCGCCGTTGCCGCCGACATGCAGCTCGTAGCCCGAATCGACGCAGACCACACCCAAGTCCTTGATCGTCGCTTCGGCGCAGTTCCTCGGGCAGCCGCTGACTGCGATCTTGAACTTGTGTGGCATCCAGCTGCCCCAGGTCATGCGCTCGATGGTGACGCCAAGGCCGGTCGAATCCTGCGTGCCGAAGCGGCACCATTCGCTGCCGACGCAGGTCTTCACCGTGCGCAGCGCCTTGCCATAGGCGTAGCCCGAAACCATGCCCGCAGCATTGAGATCGGCCCAGACCGCCGGCAGGTCTTCCTTCTTGATCCCGAAGATGTCGAGCCGCTGGCCGCCGGTCACCTTGACCATCGGAGCGTTGTACTTCTCCACCACGTCGGCGATGGCGCGGAGTTCGCGCGGATTGGTCAGCCCGCCCCACATGCGCGGAACCACCGAATAGGTGCCGTCCTTCTGGATATTGGCGTGCATCCGCTCGTTGACGAAGCGGCTGTGCTGCTCGTCCTGATACTCGCCCGGCCAGACGCAGAGCAGGTAATAGTTGAGCGCGGGACGGCACGAGGCGCAGCCGTCCGGCGTGGTCCAGTGCAGTTCCTGCAGGACCTGCGGGATCGCCTTCAATTGCTTTTCCAGGATCAGCCGGCGTACGTCGTCGTGGGTGAAGCTGGTGCATTTGCACAGGGTCTTGGGCCCCGACTGGACTTCGCCGCCCAGCGTCAGCGCCAGCAGGCTTTCGACGAGGCCAGTGCAGGAGCCGCAGCTCGACGAGGCCTTGCACTGCGAGCGCACGGCGTCGAGGCTGCATGCCCCGCCCGCGATGGTCGCCACCACCTTGCCCTTGGAAACGCCGTTGCAGCCGCAGATCTCGGCATCGTCCGAGAGCGCCGCAACGGCTGCGTTAGGGTCCGCCAGCGCACCTCCGGACGCAAAGGCCTGGCCGAAGATCAGAGCCTCGCGGATATTCGAGATATCCTCGCCCTTGCGGATCAGGTCGAAATACCAGGTGCCGTCGGCAGTATCGCCATAGAGCACCGCGCCCTCGACCTGGTTGTCGCGGACGATCACGCGCTTGTAGATGCCGCGCGCGGCGTCGCGCATGACGATGTCCTCCGCGCCATCGCCACCGGAAAAGTCACCGGCGGAAAACAGGTCGATTCCAGAGACCTTAAGTTTAGTTGAGGTTATCGATCCTTCGTAGCCGCTGGGGCTGCCGGTAGCATGATCGGCGAGAGCTCGGCACATGTCCCACAGGGGAGCGACCAGCCCGTAGCAGGCGCCGCGATGCTGGACGCATTCGCCCACCGCCATGATCGCCGGGTCGCTCGTCACCATGTGATCGTCGACCAGGATGCCCCGCTCAACTTCCAGCCCCGCGCCCTTGGCCAGCGCCACCGCCGGGCGGATGCCCACCGCCATCACGACGATATCGGCGGCGATCTCGCGCCCGTCCTTGAGCCGCACGCCGGCGACGTGACCATCGGCGTCGAGGATCTGGGCGGTGTCCGCTCCGGTCAGGATGGTCTGCCCCCGGCTTTCGAGTTCCGCCTTGAGCAGGTAGCCCGCCGCTTCGTCGAGCTGGCGTTCCATCAGGGTGGGCATCAGGTGAATGACCGTGACCCGCATGCCGCGCAAGGACAGGCCGTGCGCCGCCTCGAGCCCCAGCAGGCCGCCGCCGATGACAACGGCATTGCCGCCTCCGTCCGCCGCGGCGAGCATCTTTTCGACGTCGTCGAGATCGCGGAAGGTGACGACGCCGGGCAGATCGGCGCCCGGCACCGGAATGATGAAGGGATCCGAGCCGGTGGCGATCAGCAGGCGGTCGTAGGGCTCGACCCGGCCGGCGCTGGAGATCACCGTCTGGGTGCGCCGGTCGATTTGCGCGACCGGGTCGCCGGCGATCAGCTCGATGCCGTTTTCCGCGTACCACTCGGCGGAATTGATGACGATGTCCTCGAAGGTCTTCTCTCCCGCCAGCACAGGCGAGAGCATGATGCGGTTGTAGTTCACCCGTGGCTCGGCCCCGAAGATGACGATCTCGTAGTGGTCAGGATCGCGCGCCAGCACTTCCTCCACCGCGCGGCAGCCGGCCATGCCATTGCCGATCACCACCAGCCGCTCGCGCAAGCCGCCTGCTCTTGGCATTCCCTTGAAACTCATCGGCGCATTCACCTGTCGGTCTCCGTTTCCGAGCGCGCAAACGCAAGAAAGCCGCCTCGAACATGCTCCAATGAGGGAGCTGGTTCGGGCGGCTTCGTTGCCACGCAATGTCGATTTGAGTGCGGCGGTGCTGGATCGTCCCCCTTTGGACGGCACGCCGCGCTGGATGCATGAGTAACCGATTCGGCTGCCTGCCCGCAAGGATTTTTTGCAGTGCAGCAAAATTGATCCCAGGCGGTTAGAACGCGATCTCCGCCTGCAGCCAGAACTTGCTGGTATCGCTGCCGAAGCCGCGCGCCGTGTAGTCCGCATATTTCGCCAGCCAGGCGATTTTGCCTGTCTTGAAGCCGATCGAGGCGTTCCATTCATGGCCGAAATCAAGACCGCCCACGTCGCTGTCATACTGGTGGTAGGTCACCTGGGAGTTGAGCCCCTTGATCGCCTTCACGCCCGGAAAACTGTAGGAAATACCGCCATACAGATCGCGCAGGCCGGAATTGGGCGTGGTCAGGAACAGGTCGGCCCAGCCGTTGAACTTGTGCAGGGTCGCCATCGGCGTCTGCACCGCGCGGCCCGCGCCGCCTGCTGCCGCGGGATCGCTGCCGAGTTCCTCGTAACCGATGGTGGCGGCAAGCCCCTTGAAGGCCAGGCCGCCTTCGAAGGCGAAGTAATCCGCGCTGAAGTCCGGGCCGGAGCCGGTCATGTCCGATTGGTTGGCATAGCTTGCCGCAAGGTTGAGCTTCACTGCCTTCGACAGCGGCAGGCTGGTGGTGGCTCGCAGGCCATAGGTCTGGGTATCGGCCAGGGCCACCGCCAGCGCACCGGCCTGCTCCTTGATGTCGTAATCGAGCAGATAGGCGAAGGCCTTGACCTGGACCGGGCCCAGCTTGGCGCCCGCGCCGAGAAACGCGAAGTCGCCGTCATAGGCCGTGCGCGGCCCGGCGTCATAGCCGAACACCGTGCGCTGGCCGATCGCATAGGTGCCGTCGAGCGTGACGGGGCCGAGCTTCGCCTCGATCCGCGCGGCGTCGAAGGTCTGCTCGTTCTGCCGCCAGCCGACCGCGCCGACCCAGCGCTGGTCGTCGAGATTGATCCGCTGGCGGCCGACAGTCAGGGTGACGGCCTTGCCCTTGTACTGCAGTTGCAGCCGGTTGAGCTCGATGTTTTCCGGTTCGGCAATGGTCGAGAACTGCGGGCGGCGCTGGCCGCTGGCGACGACGAAGGGAAATGCGTTGTAGTTGCTCCCCGGCGCAACCGTGCCTTCCGCCTCGGCGAGGAGGGCAAGGTGCGATGCGGCGTGCCTGATCTCGAACCCGCCCCGAATGCGCAGGGTCACTGCATCGGCATCGGTGCTGGGCTGGTCGACACGCTCCCAGCGCAGCCGCGCATCGACGATCGGGTCCAGCGTCAGCCCGTCGCCGATCTTCACGGGATCGCCGAACCTGGGCTCGGCCGGGGCGGCGAGCGCGGGGTGCGCGAAGGCGATCGGCGCCGCCAGTGCGGTCGCCGTCAACAGCAGTTTCCTCATCTATTCAATCTCCTGACGAACCTGCCCGCCAGGCACCTCCCATCCGGGATCAGGCCGCCTTTGCGTGCGGTCCGTGGTCGTATTCGGCCAGGAAATGCAGCACTTCCTGGCGATAGGCGTAGAAGTCGGGGTGGCGCAGCAAGGCCTTGCGGTCGCGCGGGCGCGGCAGGTCGACCTTCAGCACCTTGCCGATGGTGGCATTGGGTCCGTTGGT
This sequence comes from Novosphingobium sp., assembly GCA_041911195.1. Lineage (GTDB taxonomy): Bacteria > Pseudomonadota > Alphaproteobacteria > Sphingomonadales > Sphingomonadaceae > Novosphingobium. The sequence goes on from JAYRPK010000220.1 coordinate 4,203, forward strand.
CATCATCACCACCCGGTCGGCCAGCAGGATCGCCTCGTCGACATCGTGCGTCACCATGATCGCCGTCACCTTGGTGCGGTTCCACACTTCCACCAGCACGTCCTGCAGGTCCCAGCGGGTCAGGCTGTCGAGCATGCCGAAAGGCTCGTCGAGCAGCAGCAGGCGCGGGGAGAGGGCGAAAGCCCGGGCGATGCCGACGCGCTGGCGCATGCCGTTGGACATCTCCGCCGCCAGCTTGTCTCTGGCATCGCCCAGGCCCACTCGCTCAAGGTAATAGTCGACGATCTCGCCGCGTTCCGCCCGGCTGGCATGCGGATAGACCCGCTCCACGCCCAGCGCGACATTTTGCCTGGCCGACAGCCAGGGCATCAGGCTGGGGGCCTGGAACACCACGGCCTTGTC
>JAYRPK010000221.1:0-2774 GCA_041911195.1 Novosphingobium sp.
GCCGGGCCGCCGCCGGTGCGCATCAGGTGCCAGGTGTCGAACAGGATCTTCGCCTCCGCGCCCGACGCGCGGATCAGGTCACGCGCCTGCGCCAAGGTGGCGGTTCGGCCCATGGCGATCGCCTCAACATAGGTGACAAGGCCGAACTCCGCGGCCACTTCGGCGAAACGGCCGAGCACGTCCTCCGCCTCGGGCAGCTCGATGCTCTCATTGTGATAGCAAAGCGCCGCCCGCCCGCCCAATCGCGCTCCGAGCTCGAAGGCCGGGCGGCAGGCTTCCGCAGCCTCGCGCGAGGTCAGCTCGAATGCCTCGAGCATGTGGAAGCCCACGCCCGTGTCTTTCAGCAGTCTTGCGCACTCGCCCACGTTTTCCTTCGACACGGGCGATGATGGATAGATCGGCGGTAGCTGGAACCACAGGCTGACAAGGTCGAACCCCGCAGAGGCTGCCGCAAGGATCATGTCTTGCGGCCGCGTATCGGTCAGCGTCAGGCAATCGAGCGATAGGAGGGGCGTCACAACTGCCTAGGATCCACGACAGTGCGCACCGGCGATCCCGGACCCGACAGATTGGCGATGGCATCCGCCACGCCGCCAAGCCCGATCCGCGCGCCCAGCCAGGGCTGGATGTCGATGCTGCCGTCACCGATGCCGCGCAGCGCCGTATCCATGTCCTGCCCTTCCTCGCCGCCGGCGAACTGCACGTTGAGCCGCTTGTTCTGGGCAACGAAAGTGAAAAGCTTTTCCTCCTCCATGCAATAGCCGCCCATGACGATCCGCCCGTCGAACGGCGCGTTGCTCACCACTTCGGCGAGCATGCCGGGAAGGCCGACGCATTCGTAGATCAGGTTGACCTGGCGATTGCCGAAGTCCTTCAGCGGGCCATAGGGCGAGGTCTCGCGCGGATCGATGGCCACATGCGCGCCCATCTTGATCGCCAGTTCCCGCCGGCTCGCGTGGAAATCCGCCGCCACGATCGGCGCCACGCCCATCAGCTTCAGGCCGGCGATCACCCCCAGCCCGATTGCCCCGCAGCCCAGCACCAGCGCCGCGTCGTTCTTGTCCGGGCGGCCCCTGCGCGCATGTTCCAGCCCCACGGCCAGCGGCTCGATCATCGCCGCGTGATCGTCTGGCATGCCCTCGGGAATCTCGAGCAACATGTCCTCGTCGAGCAACATCAGTTCGCCGAAGCCGCCGGGGCATTCATGGCTGTAGCCGATCACCTTGTGCGCGCCTCCGGCCCGCATGATCGGCACCGATGTCACGCGCCGACCGGTCTTCACCTTGCGCGCGCTGCCCGGCCCATAGTCCAGCACTTCGCCGACATATTCGTGCCCCGGCACGAAAGGTTTCCCGAAATCGAGCGCCGCATAGGGCCCGCCCAGCCGCTGCGACAGCTCGATGATGTTGCGCCCGCCCTTGAGGAAGTGCTGATCCGAAGCGCACAGCCCACAGGAATGCGTGCGCACCAGCGCCTGGCCCTTGCCCGGCACCGGATCGGGCATCTCGCCGACGAGGACCTGGCCGTTCTCGACATAGGCGGCCTTCATCAGGTCAGCTCCGCCTTCGCCTTGAGTTCCGGAAGGACCTGTTCCAACAGCTTGAGGCTCTTCCAGCCTTCGGCCGGATCAAGCCCACCCATCAGCGGCTGGAAGCTGAAGGTGCCACGATCGGGCATCTGCGGCAGCTTTTCGAACAGCATCTCGGGCGTCCAGGCGGCGAACAGACCGGCCTGGCGCAGCACGGCCGGATCGGTCAGCCCCTTGAACGGCGAGTTGGAGGCATCCCCCTCCTGCTCGGCCCATTTGGCGTATTCGGTGATGACATGCACCGCGTGGCGCTCAATCGCCTTCCAGCCCTGTTCCGGGTCCTCGCACAGGTGCACGCCCAGCGGCATGCCCGGGACCGGGCGGTAATAGGTGCGTGGCTTTTGGCCCAGCCGCTCGCATTCGGCCAGGTAGATATCGACGATATCCGGGTTCATCGGCCCCAGCCCGATATCGAATCTGGCCGCTCGCCTGGCCGAGGCGGGAACGGCGCCGCCTGCCATGATGATGTCCGCCGGATCTCGCGCCGGCAGCGGCCGGATGAAGATCGGTCGTCCGTCCTTCTCGAAACGTTCGCCGCGCAGCGCGCGCAGGATGATCTCGATCCCGGCGTCGAGCCGTTTGGCGCGATCCTTGACCGAGGTCTGGAACATGGCGAACTCGCTCGGCACATAGCCCGCGCCGAAGATCACCCGCACGCGTCCGCCCGAGATCAGGTCGATGATCGCGATCTGTTCGGCCACGACCACCGGATCGTGCAGCGGCAGCAGCACCGCGCCCAGCGTGAAGCGCACGTTCTTCGTTACGGCAGCCATGGCCGAACCAAGCAGGAACGGTTGCGGCAGATAGCCGTCTTCCGAACCGTGGTGTTCCATCAGGTTGATGCTGGTGACGCCGATGCTGTCGCCGAAGGCGGCCATTTCGACCGCCGCCTGGTAAAGCGCTTCGCGCGGCGTGCCCCAATCGGGCGCGCGCATGTCGAAGCCGAGAGAAATGCTGAGATGTTTCATGCCTGGCCTTTCAGGAATGCATAGGATGGATCGGACGGATCGCGTTCACCCTGCTCGTGACGCTCGGTCAAGGCCACGTCACGGGTTTCGTCGAAATCGAAAATGGTCTTGCGCCTGGTGATGGCCCAGTGGCCCTGGCGGCGCTCCCACCGGTCGAGATAGCGGCCATAGACCCGGATTTGCTTCAAAGTGCCGTCGATCATGATGCGGGTGGCGGA
>JAYRPK010000222.1:0-9129 GCA_041911195.1 Novosphingobium sp.
CCGCCTGTCGGGCCGCCATTTGCGCTTGCTCAACGAAGTGCCGGGGATTGCCGCGGCCTTCATCGTGGTCCTGGTCGTGGTGCGGCCGTTTTGATTCGTTGACGCAAAGCCCGCCCGCGCCTATCTGAAAGTCCTCTCCGGCAAGAGCCGCGCCACGAAGCGCAGCCGCGATCCGCTTTCCCCAAGCCCAGACGATCGGCCGGCCAATCAAACCTGCATTACTGGAATACAAGACACATGCATCTGAAAGAACTCAAGAAAAAGACATCGGCCGAGCTCGTCGAGATGGCCGAGGAATATGGCGTCGAAGGCGCGTCGACCCTGCTGAGGCAGGACCTGATGTTCGCCATCCTCAAGGAAGTCGCCGAGGACGGCGAGGAGATCATGGGGCTGGGCACCATCGAAGTGCTGCCCGACGGCTTCGGCTTCCTGCGCAGCCCCGAATCGAACTATCTAGCCGGCCCGGACGACATCTACGTTTCGCCCAACCAAGTCCGCAAATGGGGCCTGAGGACCGGCGATACGGTCGAGGGCGAAGTGCGCGCGCCCAAGGATGGCGAGCGCTATTTCGCGATCAACAAGCTCACCGCGGTCAATTTTGACGATCCCGAAGCCGTCCGGCATCGCGTCAATTTCGACAACCTGACCCCGCTCTATCCCGACGAGCGCCTCAACCTCGACACCTTCGATCCGACGGTGAAGGACAAGTCGGCCCGGGTGATCGACCTGATCGCGCCGCAGGGCAAGGGCCAGCGCGCGCTGATCGTCGCGCCGCCGCGCACCGGCAAGACCGTGCTGATGCAGAACATTGCCAAGGCCATCACCGACAACCACCCGGAAGTGTTCCTGCTGGTGCTGCTGGTCGACGAGCGGCCCGAGGAAGTCACCGACATGCAGCGTTCGGTGAAGGGCGAAGTCATCTCCTCGACCTTCGACGAGCCCGCCACGCGCCACGTCCAGGTCGCCGAAATGGTGATCGAAAAGGCCAAGCGTCTGGTCGAGCACAAGCGCGACGTCGTCATCCTGCTTGATTCGATCACCCGCCTCGGCCGCGCTTACAACACGGTAGTGCCGAGCTCGGGTAAGGTGCTCACCGGCGGTGTCGACGCCAATGCCCTGCAGCGCCCCAAGCGCTTCTTCGGCGCGGCGCGCAACATCGAGGAAGGCGGCTCGCTGTCGATCATCGCCACGGCCCTGATCGATACCGGCAGCCGTATGGACGAAGTCATCTTCGAAGAGTTCAAGGGCACCGGCAACAGTGAAATCGTGCTCGACCGCAAGGTTTCCGACAAGCGCATCTTCCCCTCGCTGGATGTCGGCAAGAGCGGCACCCGCAAGGAAGAGCTGCTGGTTCCCAAGGACCAGCTCTCCAAGATGTGGGTCCTGCGCCGCATCCTGATGCAGATGGGCACGGTCGATGCCATGGAATTCCTGCTCGACAAGATGAAGGATTCGAAGACCAACGAGGACTTCTTCGCGACGATGAACCAGTAAGCGTCTGGACAGGACAAGATCATGCTCGACTTACTGGCCGCCGCAGTTCCTTCATTGGGCGGACCTGCCGAAATCTGGCAGCACATCGTCAACGATTTCTCGAACATCACCAGCCCTTCGGCCTTTGCCGCCTTCCTCCAGGTGCTGATGATCGACATCGTGCTGGCCGGCGACAATGCCATCGTGGTCGGCGCGCTGGCTGCCGGGCTGCCGCCGGCGCAGCGCAAGAAGGTCATTGCCATCGGCGTGCTGGCGGCGCTGGTGCTGCGCGTCTTCTTCGCGCTGACCGTCAGTTGGCTGCTCGGCATTGTCGGGCTGGTGCTTGCCGGCGGCATCCTGCTGCTGTGGGTGGCATGGCGCATGTACCGCGACATTCGCGGCCACGGCGCCGGCGAATCGCCCGGCTCGCCGGAAATCGCCGGTGACGAGCACTCGGGCCTTGCCCCGGCCAAGAGCTTCGCTTCGGCCGCCTGGGCAGTGGCGGTCGCCGACGTTTCGATGAGCCTCGACAATGTCCTCGCCGTTGCCGGCGCGGCGCGCGAGCATCCCGGCATCCTGATCGTCGGCCTGGTCGTCGCCGTGGCGTTGATGGGCGTCGCCGCCAATGTCATCGCGAAGTACATCGAGCGTTATCGCTGGATCGGCTGGGTCGGCCTTGCCGTGATCGTTTACGTCGCGATCAAGATGATCTGGGACGGCGCTCACGACGTGCATCCGCACATCATGGGGCTGATGGGCTAGGGCCTGATTGGCTAGGGCTTGCCGGCCCGCCTTGCTTCAGCCTGACGGCGGGAGCGGGCGGACCGGCGGCAACAGACAGGGCGACGCGGGTTACCCCACGTTTGCCGCGAAGAAATCCGCCGTCCGCTTGTCCGCGAGCTGTGCGCCCTGCTCGTTGCGCCGGGCGCCGAAGGTGTCGGCAAATCCGTGGTCGAGGCCCTGGTAGTCGTGCAGCGTGACATGCGCGTTGCCGTCCAACCCCTTGTGCATCGCCTTCTGCGCATCGGGCGGCACGAAGCCGTCCGCCGTCGGCACGTGCAGCAGCAGCGGCTTGGCGATGGCGTGGCTCTCGTTCAGCATCTGGTCGATGCCGACGCCGTAATAGCCGACCGAGGCGTCCACATCCGTGCGGGCGGCGGCCATATAGGCCACCTTGCCGCCCATGCAGAAGCCGACGAGACCCACCTTGGCGACATGTTCGGAGCGCCGGATCCAGTGAATCACGGCCTCGACATCCTGGATGCCAAGGTCGAAATCGTGCTTCATCATGAAACCGATGGCCTGCTGGAATTCCTCGGGAATGTCCGGATCGAATTCGACGCCCGGCTGCTGCCGCCAGAACACGTCGGGCGCCACGGCGAGGTAGCCGGCTGCGGCCCAGTCCTCGGTCTTCCTGACAATGCCAGGATTCACCCCGAAGATTTCCTGGATGACGATGATCGCCCCGCGCGGGGTGCCTTGCGGCTTCACAACGAGGGCGGGGATCGATCCCTTGCCATCGAGAGTGGGGATCTGGGTATTGGTCGGCATGCTGCTCTCCTGGGATAGGCTGTTTCCCGATCCTACGGCGCTAAGGTGGACTTTGCCAAGTGTGTGTGCCAGCCTTGGCGGATCGTCAGGACGTCAGGAGGCAGTACATGAAAGTCAGCGTGGAGATCGACTGCACCCCCGAGGAGGCCAGGCGATTTCTTGGCCTGCCGGACGTCACCAAGGCCAACGAAGCCTATACCGAGGCCGTGACCAAGATGATGAAGGGTGCGGGCAGCCTCGACCAGTTGCAGTCCATGGCGAGCAGCCTCGCGCCCATGGGCATGATGGGCATGAAGATGTTCGCGCAGATGGTCGAAAGCGGCGTCGCCATGGCAGGTGTAGGCAAGAAGAAGGACTGAGCCCGCCCTGTTCGGTGGGCCATCGCAGCATATGACCGATACCATCTTTGCCTTGTCGAGCGGCGCCCCGCCGGCGGCGATCGCCGTGATTCGCATCAGCGGCCCCAGGGCGGGCGAGGCCTTGCGGGCGATTGCCGGCACATTGCCTGCGCCGCGCCGCGCGGCCTATGTGGTCATGCATTCGGCCGCGGGCGAAGTGCTCGACCGGGGGATTGCCCTGTGGCTGCCGGGACCTGCGACTGCCACTGGCGAAGATGCGGCCGAGCTCCACTGTCACGGCGGCCGCGCGGTGGTTGCGGCGCTGGAGGCGGCCCTTGTGGAATTGCCCGAGTTGCGCCGCGCAACTCCGGGCGAGTTCACGCGCCGTGCCTTCGCCAACGGCCGGATCGACCTGGCCGAGGCCGAAGGGCTGGCCGACCTTCTCTCTGCCGAGACCGAGCTGCAACGGCGCGGCGCCATTGCCATGGCGGGGGGCATGCTTTCCCGGCAGGTCGAGGCCTGGCGCGAGGCGCTGCTAGCCGCATCCGCAAGGCTCGAAGCCGTGCTCGATTTCGCCGACGAGGACGATCTGGCCGTGTTGCCGCCGGACTTCGATGCAAGGATCGCCGGTCTGCGCGAGGAGATTTCCGCCTGGCTCGCCCGACCGCGGGCCGAAATGCTGCGCGAAGGCTACCGGGTAGTCATCGCTGGGCCGCCGAATAGTGGAAAAAGTACACTTTTCAATGCTTTGGTTGAATCCGAAGCGGCCATTGCGACGCCGATACCCGGCACCACGCGCGACGTGCTGACGCGGCCTGTGGCCCTGGAAGGAATTCCCTTCCTGTTTGCCGATACGGCGGGGCTGCATGACGCCGTCGATGACGTTGTCGAGGCCATCGGCATCGAGCGGGCGCTGGAGGCGCTGGACCGGGCCGATCTCGTGCTGTGGCTGGGCCCGGAAGGGCAGGGGCCAGCAGGCGCCTGGGACCTGGCTGCCCAGATCGACAAGCCCGGCATCGGCCGCAAGCGCCATCCCCGCCACCGGGTTTCCGCCAGGACCGGCGAGGGCATGGACGCCCTTCGCGCCGATCTGGCTGCGACGGCACGGGGTGCCATGCCCAAGCCCGGCGAAGCGGCGCTCAATATGCGCCAGCACGAATTGCTGACCATGGCGGCTGCGGCGCTGGGCCATGCTTCGGGGCAGGGGGATCCCTTGATCGCGGCGGAATGCCTGCGCACTGCGCGTGCAGCCTTTGACGGGCTGCTGGGGCGCACGACGACCGAAGACATGCTCGACGCGCTGTTCGGACGGTTCTGTATCGGCAAGTGACACTGTTCCACGTGGAACAAGTCCTCGTTTTCGCCTAAGGGCGCCCACATGCGCAGTTTCGACATCGTGGTCATAGGCGGCGGGCACGCCGGAGTGGAGGCAGCGGCCGTTGCCGCCCGGATGGGCGCGCGCGTCGCGCTGGTCTCGTTTGATCCCGATGCCATCGGGTCGATGAGTTGCAATCCGGCAATCGGCGGGCTGGGCAAGGGCCATCTGGTGCGCGAAGTCGATGCCTTCGACGGGTTGATCGCGAGGGCTGCCGATGCGGCGGCGATTCATTACCGCATGCTCAACCGCTCGAAGGGCAGCGCGGTGCAGGGGCCGCGGGCCCAGGCCGATCGCAAGCTGTTCAAGGCGGCGATCCAGCGCCTGCTGGGCGAACAGGGCGATCTGACTGTCGTGGCCGGCGAGACGGCGGCACTGGAACTGGCAGGTGGGTGCACCAAGGGTGTGCGGCTGGGTGACGGCACTGTCCTTTCCGCCAGTGCGGTCATCTTGTGTACCGGTACCTTCCTTGGCGGAACGCTGTTTCGCGGCGAGGAGCGGATGGTCGGCGGCCGGATTGGTGAGGCTTCGGCGCAGTTGCTTGCGCGGCAGCTGCGCGAGGCAGACCTGCCGATGGCCCGGCTCAAGACCGGCACACCACCCAGGCTCGATGGCCGCACCATCGATTGGTCGCGGCTCGACGAACAGCCTTCCGACGCCGAGCCCTGGTGCATGTCCCCCATAACCACCGCGCGGATCAATCCGCAGCTTTTCTGCGCAATCACAAGGACCAACGAGCGCAGTCATGACGTCATTCGCGCCAATCTGCACCGCTCACCGCTGTTCACCGGTGCGATCGGTGCGCAGGGGCCGCGCTATTGCCCCTCGATCGAGGACAAGATCCACCGTTTCGCGGATCGCAATTCGCACCAGATCTTCCTCGAGCCGGAGGGCCTCGATACGCATCTGGTCTATCCCAACGGCGTGAGCACTTCGCTGCCCGCCGACGTCCAGCTCGCCATGCTGCGCACCATGGAGGGGCTTGAGCGGGTGGACATGGTTGTGCCCGGCTATGCCGTGGAATACGACCACATCGATCCGCGCGCCTTGCGGCCCAGTCTGGAACTGCGGGCTATCCCCGGTCTCTATTGCGCGGGGCAGATCAACGGCACCACCGGCTATGAGGAAGCGGCGGCGCAGGGGCTGGTGGCGGGCATGCAGGCTGCCGCTGCCGTGCTGGGCCGCGAACCGGCGCCGCTCGACAGGGCCAACAGTTACATGGCGGTGATGATCGACGACCTGACGCTGCAGGGCGTCTCAGAGCCCTATCGCATGCTCACCGCGCGCGCCGAATATCGCCTGCGGCTGCGCGCCAACAATGCCTCCAGCCGGCTGACGCCGTTGGCGATGGCAGCCGGTTGTGTCAGCACGGCGCGGCGCGAATGGTTCGAGCGACGCGGCGAAGCGCGGGTTCGGCTTGAGCAGGCGCTGGATCGCCAGTTGACCGGAACCGAGCTGGCTTCTGCGGGGCTGGGGGTCAAGGAGCAAGGCGGGCGGCTTGCCCTGCGTGAGTGGCTGCGGTTTGGCGGTGTGGAGATCGGGCAGTTGCGCCCCTGGATCGATGCGGAGGCCATGGCCGACCCGGACATGGTGGCAGAAGCGGCCGAAGATGCGGCCTATGCCCCTTATCTTGCGCGCCAAGACCGCGAATTGCGCGATCTGCGCGCCAGCGAAGCCCTGGTGCTGGGCGATCACTTTCCTTATGCTGCCATCCCGGGCCTGTCGCGCGAGATGGTGGAACGGCTCGGTTCGGCACGTCCCGCGACGCTGGCTGCCGCCGGGCGGGTACCCGGGATCACTCCCGCGGCGCTTGCGGCGATCCTTGTCCACGCTCGTCGGCTCGCGGCATGATCGAGAGTGAGGCGCAGGCCAGATCCTGGCTGCATGAGCTGCCGGAATGCGACAAGGCGGCGATGGAGCGCCTTGAGCGCCTCGTCGCGATGCTTGCCGAGGAGAATGGCCGGCAGAACCTGGTTTCGGCGGCCAGCCTCGCCGAGGTTTGGCGCCGCCATGTGGCGGACAGTGCGCAGCTGCTCACCTATGTTCCACGTGAAACCGGCTCTCCCTGGCTCGATCTGGGCACGGGCGCGGGTTTTCCCGGGTTGGTGGTGGCGGCGTTGCGGCCAGAGTGCGAAGTCGTCATGGTCGAATCGCGCAACAAGCGGGTGGAATGGCTTGAGCGCGTTTGCGAATCGTTGGGCCTGAAGCATTCGCGGGTGGTCTCTTGCCGGCTCGAACAGTTGGAAAGCTTCCCGGTTCGGGTCATTTCCGCCCGCGCCTTTGCGCCTCTCGACAAGTTACTCCACTTGTCCGCACGATTTTCCACAAGCGAGACCCTTTGGCTGTTGCCGAAGGGGAGATCGGCGCGGGATGAACTGCATTCGCTTTCGGGCTGGAAACATCTGTTCCACGTGGAACAATCGCTGACGGATGCCGAAGGAGGTGTTATCGTCGGCCGGCTCATTGCCAGGAAAGGCCGCAAGACGTGATCCGGATCGCCATCGCCAACCAGAAAGGCGGAGTGGGCAAGACCACGACAGCGATCAACATCGCTACCGCACTCGCCGCAACCGGCTGGAAATGCTTGCTGATCGATCTCGATCCGCAAGGCAATGCCTCGACCGGCATCGGCGTGGGGAGTGGCGATCGGGCCATGTCCTCCTATGAATTGCTGATCGACAACGCGCCGCTGCGGTCCTGCGTCCAGGCAACCAACATTCCGGGCCTCGATGTAGTGCCGGCGACTGTCGATCTGTCGGGCGCGGAGGTCGAGCTGGTTTCGGTCGAGGATCGCACCTTCCGGCTACGCGCGGCCTTGGCCGATGCGGCGGGATACGACATCTGCCTGATCGATTGCCCGCCGTCGCTGGGCCTGCTGACGCTCAATGCGCTGTCGGCGGCCGATACCCTGCTGGTGCCCTTGCAGTGCGAGTTCTTCGCGCTCGAAGGGCTCAGCCACCTGTTGCAGACGGTGGAGCGGGTGCAGCAGCGGTTCAACGCCGATCTCGGTATTGTCGGCGTGGTGCTGACCATGTTCGACCGGCGCAACCGGCTGACCGACCAGGTGGCCGACGATGTCCGTTCGTGCCTCGGCAATCTCGTCTTCGAAACCCCGATCCCCCGCAATGTCCGCCTCTCCGAAGCGCCGAGCCATGGCCTGCCGGCCCTGGTTTACGACCATGCCTGCGCGGGCAGCCGCGCTTACATGGCGCTGGCGCGTGAACTGATTGCGCGCCTGCCCGAACGGAGGAAAGCGGCATGAGCGACGATACGGTCCTTCGCATTTCGCCGGGCCAGCCCGGCATGGCCAAGCGCAAGCCGGGCGGGCTGGGGCGGGGACTGGGCGCCCTGCTGGGGGAAACGCGGCGCGAGGAATCGCTCGTCGAGCCCGGCGGAGAGCCAGGCGTCGCGCAGGCCTCGGGGCTTGCCTTGCTTGCCGTCGCCAGCATCACGCCGCATCCCGATCAGCCGCGCCGCCACTTCGACGACACCGCGCTCGACGAGCTGGCCGCCTCGATCGCCGCGCGCGGGGTAATCCAGCCGGTGATTGTCCGGCCGCAGGGCGAGGGCCGCTATCAACTGGTTGCCGGCGAGCGCCGCTGGCGCGCCGCCCAGCGCGCGCAACTTCATGAAATTCCTGCGTTGATCAGGGACTTGAGCGAACGTGACGTCATGGCGTTGGCTCTGATCGAGAACCTCCAGCGCGAGGATCTCAATCCCATCGAGGAAGCGCGCGCCTATCATCGCCTGGCCGAGCAGGAGGGCATGACCCAGGCCGACATCGCCCGCATGGTCGATAAGTCGCGTAGCCATGTCGCCAACCTGCAGCGGCTGCTGTCGCTGCCCGATGCGGTGATCGCCCTGGTCGAGCAAGGCAGCCTGTCGATGGGCCATGCCCGGGCGCTGGTGGGCGTTGAACAGGCCGAAGCGATTGCCCGCGATGCCGTGTCACGACAGCTTTCGGTGCGCGAGGTCGAAAAGCTGGCGCGGCAGGGTGCGGGCGGGGCTGCCAGGTCACGCGGCCGGATCGAGCGCAAGAGCTCGGATGATGCCGATATCCTGGCCGTTCAGGGCCATCTCGAAGAACTGTTGGGCCTGCAGGTGCGGATTCAGGCCGATGCCGACCCCCGTTCCGGGGCAGTGACGATCCGTTACCGCACGCTCGACCAGCTCGATCTCGTCTGCCAGCGGCTGACCGGCGGGATCATCTAAGTATCTGATCCGAAACTCTCGTTTCAGATCGTTCGGCACCGGCCCTCTCCCCCGCCCGGCCACCCAAAGCATCCACTTCCGTTGGGTGGCCGGGCGGGGGAGAGGGCCGGTGCCGTCTTGAAATTCGCTCTTTCGCGAATTTCAAATCAAACTGACAAAGTCGCGCCGCGCAACTTTGCC
>JAYRPK010000223.1:0-1654 GCA_041911195.1 Novosphingobium sp.
CCAGTTCGTCATCAAGAGCCTGGAAGCCAACTATCGGGCGGTCGAGGGCGTGGCTGGCGCGACGATCCTGGGCGACGGGCGAGTGGCGCTGATCCTGGATGTCGACGGGCTTGTCGCCGCCGCGCTTGGCCATGGCGGCATGCGGGAGGCGGCATGACGCTTGCCACTGCCTTTGCCGATGGACGTCTCCCCGGAGTCAGCCCGGGAATTTACTCGGACAATGATTTCCGGGCGATTTCCGAGCTGATCTATGGCGAATCGGGGATCGTCCTGCCGCTGGGCAAGGCGATGCTGGTCTATTCCCGCATCGTCCCGCTTGTGCGTGAAAGCGGCAGCGCGACCTTCGCGGAATATATCCAGCTGATCCGCAACGATGCCACAAGGCGCAAGAAGGCGGTCGATGCGCTGACCACCAATCACACTTACTTCTACCGCGAAGACCACCATTTCCTGCATTTGGCCGCAACCGCCCGGCCGCGGCTGGTCGCCCAGCTCGAAGCCGGCGGGCGAGTGCGCATGTGGTCGGCGGGATGTTCCAGCGGCGAGGAGACCTGGTCGCTGGTGCTCACCTTCCTGGGTGAAGATCGCGACGAGGGGCTGCGGCTGGCTAGGCGCAATGTGCGGCTGCTCGCCAGCGACCTTGCCGATCATGTCCTGCGCACCGCCAGCGCCGCCGCCTATGCCGAAAGCGATGTCAAGGACGTGCCTTACATCCTGCGCCAGAACTGGCTTACCTCGAAGGACGGAAAGGTTTCGGTTTGCGAGGCGGCCCGTTCGATCGTGCGGTTTCGCGAACTGAACCTGCATAGCGATTGGCCGATGCGGCAGCCGTTCGACGTGATCTTCTGCCGCAACGTCATGATCTATTTCGACCAGCCTACCAAGGAGCGACTGATTTCCCGCTTTGCCGCCCAGCTCAAGCCGGGCGGATTCTTGTACATCGGGCATAGCGAGCGCGTGTCGGGACCCGCCGCCAGCTTGCTCGAGGCCGTTGGGCCAACGATCTACCGAAGGAGGGTTGCATGACTATTCGAGTACTGATCATCGACGATTCCGCGACTATGCGGGCGATCCTGATGTCGCGCCTCGCGAAGGCCAGCGACATCTCCGTCATCGCGACGGCAAGCAATGCCGCCGAAGGCCGCGAACTGATCAAGCAGTTCGACCCCGACGTGGTGACGCTCGATGTCGAAATGCCGGGCATGAACGGGCTCGATTTCCTCGAAAAGATCATGAAGCTGCGGCCCACGCCGGTCATCGTGGTTTCGGGTGCGACGCAGGAAGGCAACGAAGTGACAGCCCGCGCGCTGGCCCTGGGCGCCGTCGATTGCTATTCGAAATGCGACCGGTCGGGCGGATTGCCGCTCGACGACAACGGCAAGCTTGCCAGCCTCATCCGCCATGCCGCCCAGGTTCATCTCCCCAAGGCCACCAGCATCGCGCGCCGTGCCCGCGCAACCCTGCCCATGGATATCCGGGCCATTGCCATCGGTTCCTCGACCGGCGGCGTCGAAGCCTTGCAGGTCCTGCTGCGCGATTTCCCCGAGGATTGTCCGCCCACGCTGATCGTTCAGCACGTCAACGCCCGCTTTGCCCCGGCGATCGCCCGTTCGCTCAACGACATTTGCCCGGCCCAGTTGGTGCTGGCCGAAGC
>JAYRPK010000224.1:0-6816 GCA_041911195.1 Novosphingobium sp.
AGCAGGTCGGCGACGGTGAAGCGGTCATCCAGCCAGTCCCTGCCGCCCAGCACGTCTGCCAGTTGCGTCAGCTTGTCGCGCAGCCGGCCCTGGGCGGTGGGCGTGAACTCGGCCGCTCCCAGCTTGTCGGCATCGAACAGGGTGACGAACTGGACCAGGGTTATGTAGGGCTCGATGGTGTTGAGCGCGGCGAAGACCCAGCTCATGGCGCGGGCCCGGCCCGGCTCGTCGCGCGGCAGCAGGGCCTCGCTGCCTTCGGCCAGGTAGAGGCAGATCGCTCCCGATTCGAACATCCGCACATCGCCCTTGGCGAAGGCCGGCACCTGGCCGAAGGGTTGATCGGCCAGCCGGTCCTCATGGCTGGTGGTGCGCCAGTCGGACAGGCGACTGCGATAGGGCTGGCCCATTTCCTCCAGTGCCCAGCGCACCCGCAAATCGCGCACCAGGCCGCGGGCGAGGGGAGGGACCCAGGAAAGCGCAGTGACTTCGAAGGGCGATTGCGAATCGATCGGCATGGCTGTCTTGCTCCGGGTCAGGCTTCGGCCTGCGAGACATGCGCCTCGCCGTTGGCGACCTCTGGGTCCATCCACATGACTTCCCAGACGTGGCCGTCCGGATCGGCGAAGCTGCGGCTGGCCATGAAGCCGTGATCCTGCGGCGGGTTGATGTCGGCCTTGCCGCCGTTCTCGCCGGCGGCCCGGTTGAGGCTGTCCACTTCCTCGCGGCTCTCGCATGAAAGGCAGTTCATCACTTCGCTGGAATCGCGCGGCGGGATCGGGCGGCTGGTGAAGGTCTTCCACTTGTCGTGAGTCAGTATCATGACGAAGATGGCTTCCGACCAGACCATGCAGGCGGCGGTTTCATCGGTGAAGCGCGGTTCGTTGACGAAGCCCAGCGCCTTGTAGAAGTGCATCGATGCCGGCAGGTCGGCGACCGGCAGGTTGACGAAGATCATCCTCGACATGGCGAAATCTCCCGATTGCGAATCGTTATTGCATCTTCCTGCGCTCGTGAGTTACAAAAGGCAACCATGAAGTTACTAAAGGAAACTAAGGCGCACGGCAAATGGTACGACGACGCCTGCGGCACCGCCTTCGCGCTGGAGCTGGTGGGCGAGCGCTGGTCGCTGCTGATTGTCAGGGAGTTGATGTTTGGCCCGCGCCGTTTCACCGACCTGCGCGCCGGGCTGCCCTCGATCAGCGCCAAGGTGTTGACCGAGCGGCTGGAAGGGCTGGAGCGGGCGGGGATCCTGACGCGCCGGCAGCTGCCGCCGCCGGCCTCGGTGCAGGTCTATGAGCTGACCGAGTGGGGCTACATGGCCGATGTTGCGATCATGGAGCTGGGCCGCTGGGCGGCACGATCGCCGGGGCACGATCCGACGCTGCCGCTGTCCGCTGCCTCGCTGATGATGAGCTTTCGCACCATGTTCGATGCGGGGCTGGCGCTGGGGCTGGCGCTGGTGGCGGGGTTTCGCGTGGGGGGCGAGGACTTCACGGTGCAGATCGCCGCAGGGGTGCTGACGGCGGAGCGCGGGGCGCCGGCACAGCCCGATTTCGTCCTGACAGCGCCGGTTGCCAGTGTCATCGCCGGGGCGGTTTACGGGAAGGTGCCGATTGCGGAGCTGGCCGGGGCGGGGCTGGAGCTCACCGGGGATGAGGGCGCGGCATTGCGCTTCATTGACTTGTTCCACCTGCCGCAGAAGCTGGGCTGATCCTCCTCCGAAGGGGGAGGGGGACCGCCGCCGAAGGCGGGGGTGGAGGGGCACACGCAGGATAACCTGACCTATCGATGTCGCATCATCACGAGGGTGCCTCTCCACCATCCCTTCGGGATGGTCCCCCTCTCCGTTCCGGAGAGGATTTCAGTCCGCTACCCCCAGCCGGTGGGCGGTCGGCGCTTCCTGCTCCGCAACGAATTTCCAGCCCGGCCTCGCCCGCACCCGCTCATACCAGGCAGCCGTCTTCGGATACTTCCCCGCATCCGGCCCATGCCCGACATAGCACAGCGTCCGCACCATCGAGGCGACCGAGATATCCGCCAGGGTGAAATCCCCCACCAGCCATCCCTGCTCCGGCACAACGCTTTCCAGATATTCGAGGATCGGCGGCAGTTCCGCCTCGCCCTGCCTGGCCACGTCCTCGTCATAGGGCCGCTTGAGGATGCGCGGGGCGACCAGGCGGTTGAACAGGATCTTGAGCGCCGAAGCGCCGTAGATCGTGTCTGCGAATTCGTCGAACCACATGGCCTGGCCTCGCGCCCGGGCCTCGGCGGGCAGCAGCGCAGGGCTCGGCTGCTTCGCGTCCAGGTAGGTGACGATGGCGGTCGAATCGGCCAGCGTGAAGTCCCCGTCCCTGATCGCCGGGATCTTGCCGAAGGGGCTGGCCGCCGCGAAGTCAGGGTTGGGATTGCCGGGACTGGAGAGGACCAGCTCGTATTCCATTCCCTTTTCCGCCGCGGCGAGCGCGACCTTGCGGACGAAGGGGGACAAAAGCGCACCGTAAAGCTTCATCGAAAGAGCACCCGATTGGATTTGCAGTCCAAAGCTTATTGCAGCTTTCACCTCCAGACTATAGGCGACTCGGCCATGACCGAGATTCCCAACATCGTCGCCAATGCCGGCGCCCAGACCGTCCTCGAAGCGCCCGATCGCGAAATCGACGTGCGCGAGACCTTCGGCATCGACATCGACATGAAAGTGCCGGCCTTTTCCGAGGCCGACGAGCGCGTGCCCGATCTTGACGACAGCTACGTGTTCGATCCCGACACCACGCTGGCGATCCTGGCCGGCTTTGCCTTCAACCGCCGCGTCATGGTCCAGGGCTATCACGGCACCGGCAAGTCGACTCACATCGAACAGGTGGCCGCGCGGCTCAAGTGGCCGTGCATCCGCATCAACCTGGATGCGCACATCAGCCGCATCGACCTGATCGGCCGCGACGCCATCGTGCTGCGCGACGGCCTGCAGGTCACCGAGTTCCGCGAGGGCCTGCTGCCCTGGGCGCTGCAGCACCCGGTCGCCCTGGTGTTCGACGAATACGACGCCGGTCGGCCCGACGTGATGTTCGTCATCCAGCGCGTGCTGGAGACCGAAGGCAAGCTCACCCTGCTCGACCAGAACCGGGTGATCCGCCCCAACAAGTGGTTCCGCCTGTTCGCCACGGCCAACACCGTGGGCCTGGGCGATACCTCGGGGCTTTATCACGGCACCCAGGCGATCAACCAGGGCCAGATGGACCGCTGGAACATCGTCGTCGGCCTCAATTACCTGCCGGCGCAGGTGGAAGCCGAGATCGTCCTCAACAAGAGCGGCGCCGACGAGAAGCTGGTCAACGACATGGTCAAGGTTGCCGACCTGACCCGCCAGGGCTTTATCAACGGCGACATCTCCACCGTGATGAGCCCGCGCACGGTCATCACCTGGGCGCAGAACACCGCGATCTTCAAGGACCCGGGCTTCGCCTTCCGCCTCTCGTTCCTCAACAAGTGCGACGAGACCGAGCGCATGCTGGTGGCGGAATACTATCAGCGGGTGTTTGGGACGGAATTGCCTGAGAGCGTCGTCGGGAAGAACTGATCTTTCCCTGAAAATCGGCTATGATGCGCCTCTGCAGTAGGAGGCCGTCATGACCGATCACGTCTACAAGTACGTTGAAGTCGTCGGCACGTCGCACAATGGCAGCGACGGCGCGATCAAGGCCGCGCTGGAACGGGTCCGCGCGACTGTCCGCAATGTCCGCTGGTTCGAAGTGGTGGGGCAGCGAGGCTTTGTCGAGCCCGACGGCGCGGTGCAATACCAGGTCACCCTGAAGGTCGGCTTCAGCCTAGAGGACTGACGGCGTCTGCGCTTCGCAACCCGGCTGGCCGGGTCAATTCTCGATCCGCGCTGTCCAGAAGGCGCCAGGCGGATACCAGCTGGTGCTGCCGCGTATGCTCACGCCGTCCGCTGCGATGCGGCCGGTATAGGTGCCATTGTTGCCGCGACGGTGCAGCCGCACCGTGCCGCCGCGCGCTTCGGTGAGCTCAAGCGTATCCGTCACATACAGCCCGGTCAGGCTGTCGCGCCAGCGTGCGTCGAAGGTGTTGGTGCCCGGCCGCCGCGTCCAGTAGCCTTGCCAGTGGCGGCCGCCGGGAATTTCCTCGTAGACATTCCAGCGCCTGCCGAGCGATGCGGGAGACTGGTCCTGGCCGGTTGTACGCGAGGCGCCGGCGCCTGCCGCGCTGCCCCAGGCCCTGATGAAACCGGAATGGCCGCTCGCCGCGTTCTGGCAGACCCGCGCCCGCCCGGCGACGACGCGATAGCGCCCGGCTGGCAGCATGATGCGCGGCGATGCCGTCGCCACGCACCACGCGCCCTGATAGGGATCGCAGGAATCGCGGCGCAGCTCACCGCGCGCGAAGATCTGCCCGCTGGCGCCAACAAGCGTGAACGGCGTCGATCGCTCGCCCGAACCCCAATTGTACCACAGATCGATCTTGTCGACCTGCGTAGGGCGGGAAAGCGCGAATTGCGAGCTGTCGGTGAACTCGCAGCCTTGCGGGTTCCAGAAGTCGGCAAGCTGCTGCTGCGGTGCGGCCGCCTGGCCTTGGCGATTGCCGTCGCGGTTGCCTTGGCCGCCGGTTTCGCGGTGGCCCGGAATTTGCTGCATCAGGCGATCGATCATGTCGAAAAGCCTGCCCGATGGACGTTCCGCCGAAGCCGGCGCCGTCAGCACGGCCGCGCCCAGGCAAAGCGAGGCGAGCAGGCGCAAGCGAATTTGCCCAGCCATGTCAGCGCCTTTCCTTGGTGGGATCGTGCGAACACAGCGCGCGGTCCATCATCGAGCCCTGGCTGCAGTCGCGGCTGGCCGGGCCAGAGTTGGGCGCGGGTGCGGGCGTGGGTGCTGGCGTTGCAGTGGCCCGTTTGCGGGCCTGGAAGGCGGTATAGTCCGCCTGCCAGCCGCGCACGCGCTGATACTGCATGCGCTCGAATTCCGCTTCGTCGGGCAGTCCGTCGAGCACCCGGTTGAGCGTATCGAGATCGGTGATGTCGGTGCGCCCCATCTGCTGCGCCTTGAGCTGGTTCAGCTTCATCTGGAATTCCTCGAAGGAGATTTCGAGGCGTCTGACGAAAGTGCGGGCAAGGGCCGGATCCTTGGGGGGACGGGCCCAGCGGGTGGGATCGGCGTCGAGCCGCATTGCGTCGCGGATGGCGATGAGGTCGGCCATCACCCTGTAGGTGCCTTCGACGCCGGGCCGCCCGCGACCCATTTCTTCGGCCAGCTGGTAGCCGAAATCGTGCTTCTGGGCGACGGCGTCGAGGTCGTCGACAGGGGCCGACATGCCCGGGCGGCTGGAAAGCTCGCTGCCGCCCCACCAGCCCGGGCCTAGCCAGTTGCCATAGCGCATCATGACGTTGGCGCCGCCAAAGCCGCCGTCCTTTATGGCGTCGGCGGTTTCAAAGACTCGCGTCAGGAAATCCGACGGCGTGCTTGGCGCGGCGAGCGCTGGTAGTGGCGCCAGCGCCAGGCCCAGAGCCATTGCGGAAACAGGAATGCGGCGGCGCATGTTGGCCTCGTGTGTTGGACTATGCCGCGCTATGTCGCCCGCGACGGGCGGTCATTGATGGCCGTCAACCCGTTCGGCGGGTTCAATATTTCGCCGCCACGAAATACAGCCCCTCTGCAGGCGCATTGAGCCCCAGCATGGCGCGGTCCTTCGCCGCCAGCGCTTGGGCGACCTGTTCCTCGCGCCAGCGGCCCAGTCCGACCAGCACCAGGCAGCCCACCATCGAGCGCACCTGGTGGTGGAGGAATGAGCGCGCTTCCGCCTCGATCAGCACCAAATCGCCCTCACGCCGCACGTCCAGCCGGTCGAGCGTCTTGACCGGGCTTTGCGCCTGGCAGTGGACCGAGCGGAAGGTGGTGAAATCGTGGCTGCCGACCAGCGCCTGCGCCGCGCGGTGCATGGCTTCGGCATCGAGCGGGCGAGTGACGTGCCATGCCCTGCCGCGCTCCAGCGCCAAGGGCGCGCGGCGGTTGACCACGCGGTAGAGATAGCTGCGGCCCAGGCAGGAAAAGCGGGCGTGCCAGTCGTCCGGCATTTCCTCGCAGGCGATCACGGCAATAGGGTCGGGGCGCAGGTGGGCGTTGATCGCTTCCATCAGGCGGAAGGGAGTGATGGCCTTTGCCACGTCGACATGGACCCGCATGGCCAGGGCATGGACGCCGGCATCGGTTCGGCCGGCGGCATGGAGCGTGACGGTCTCACCGGTAACCTTGTGGACGGCCTCTTCCACGGACTGCTGCACCGATGGGCCGTGCGCCTGCCGCTGCAGGCCCATGAATGGGCCGCCGTCGAATTCGAGGGTGAGAGCAAAGCGGGTCATCTTGCGACCCGAGGCTTCACACCCTCGTCACCCCGGGCCTGACCCGGGGTCCCGCTTTTCTTCTGCGGCCTGGCAAAAGGCCGAGACGTCGAAAAGGCAGCGGGGCCCCGGATCAAGTCCGGGGTGACGGTGGAGTGTGTGGTGAGGGTGGCGGTCAAACGGGGCCTCACTTCAGATACCAACCCGCCGGAATCGCATTGCCCCTGAGAAACGTTTCAAGATCCATTGCCGGCTTGCCCGCGCGCTGGATCCGCGTCGGCCGGATGGCGCCCTTGCCGCAGGCCACCGTCAGCCGCTCGTCGAGCACCTGCCCGGGCCAGCCGCCCATGCCGGGGACTACCTGTGCCGCCAGCACCTTGTAGCGCTCGCCCTCGTATTCGAACCAGGCGCCGGGGGAGGGGGCGAAGCCGCGTATTTGCCGTTCGATCTCATCTGCAGTAAAGCTAAAGTCA
>JAYRPK010000225.1:0-3195 GCA_041911195.1 Novosphingobium sp.
GCCCAGCGGCTACATGCTCGGCGAGCAGAGCAAGACGCTGACCTTCCAGATTTGCGACGGCAACGGCGATACGATGGTCAAGCAGATGGTCGTCCCCGTCTCCGGCAAACAGCAGGGGGGCAAGGGCGGCCAGGCGGGCCACGACGGCGTCTGCCCGCACTCCACACTCAGCCATGCGGCCATGACCGGCGCCGATCCGATCCAGCTGGCGCTGGCGCTGCTGTTCATCTTCGCCATGGGCTTTGCGGCCTTGGTCCTAAGGGTGCGGGCCCACGTCCTGCACCTGCGACCGCCTACATTCGCCTGAACTAGCCCCCGTTCTTCGCCCGCTCGTGGTGGCGGATGACCTCGTCGATGACGAAGCGGATGAACTTCTCGCCGAAATCGGGATCGAGCTGGGCTTCTTCCGCCAAGGCGCGTAGGCGGGCGATCTGGCGTTCTTCGCGCGCCGGGTCGGAGGCGGGCAGGTTATTTTCCGCCTTGTAGGCGCCGACGGCCTGGGTGATGCGGAAGCGTTCGGCCAGCATGTGGATCAGCGCCGCATCGATATTGTCGATGCTGGAGCGGAAGCCGGCGAGGACGGGATCGGGCGAGGATGGTGTCGTGTTCATCGCAAGGACCGCTAGCATGACAATTTGTGCATGGCCATGACCCGCTTTGCACTTGCGGAAAGTGCAAGGCGCTTGCATGGGCACGCCCATGAGCGCCGAAATCATCGCCTTGCGCCCGCGCGGCGGAGCACCCTCGCTGGACCCGCTGATGGCCCTGACGGCCCAGGGGATGAACAGCGTCAACGCCGTGATTCTCGACCGGATGCAGAGCGAAGTGCCACTGATACCGGCGCTGGCCGGTCACCTCATCTCTGGCGGCGGCAAGCGCATGCGCCCGATGCTGACCGTCGCCGGGGCGGCGCTGTGCGACTACCAGGGCGAGCGGCACCACAAGCTCGCCGCTGCCGTCGAATTCATCCACACCGCGACGCTCTTGCATGACGACGTCGTCGATGGTTCGGACCTGCGGCGCGGCAAGGCCACTGCCAACATCGTCTTCGGCAATCCGGCGACCGTGCTTGTCGGCGATTTCCTGTTCAGCCGGGCCTTCGAGCTGATGGTCGAGGACGGCAGCCTCAAGGTCCTGCGCATCCTCAGCCGTGCCTCGGCGGTGATCGCCGAGGGCGAGGTCGACCAGCTCACTGCGGCGCGCCACATCGAGACCAGCGAGGAACGCTACCTCGGTATCATCGCCGCCAAGACCGCCGCGCTGTTCGCCGCCGCCACCCGCATCGGCGCGGTAGTGGCCGAGCGTTCCGATGCGGAAGAGCGCGCGCTGGAGGAATATGGCCGCAACCTTGGCATTGCCTTCCAGTTGGTCGACGATGCCATCGACTATGATTCCGATGCCGCCGAAATGGGCAAAGGCCAGGGCGACGACTTCCGCGATGGCAAGATGACTCTGCCGGTGATCCTCGCCTATGCGCGCGGCGATGCCGAGGAGCGCCAGTTCTGGCAGGACGCCATCGCCGGCTTTTGCACCGACGACGAGGACCTGGCACACGCCGTGTCGCTGATCGCGAAGCACGATTGCGTCAGCGCCACGCGCGAACGCGCCCGCCACTTCGCCCAGCGGGCGATCGACGCCATTGTCGGCTTCCCGGCGGGCGAGGCGCGCTCAGCCATGGCCGAGGCGGCGGAATTCGCCGTGTCGCGGCGGTATTGAGCCTTACTTCACCGGCACCATCAGGTGCGCATAGGGCGTGCCCGCCCACATGACATAGGGCGCGGCGGTATTCGGGTTCGGGCCCGCGGGATAGCCCTTGAGCAGGCTCGCCGATCCCACCACCATCATGTGCGGCCCGGTATGCACCCAGTCGCCGCCCTCGGTCGGCTTCTGGGCATAGGGGTCGGTGTTGCTGGCATCGGTGCCGCCTTCGAGCATGTACATGATGCCCGGCGTTTCAACGGGCGGCGGCTTGTGGCCCACCCAGGCCATGACCCAGGTCATGGCGTTGCCATCCATGCACATCGGATCGTGGCCGGGCGTGACCGGATTGTCCGGCATGCAGCTGAAACCGTTGTTGCCCGGGCGCAGGGTCTTCATCGTGCCATCGGGCTGGGGGGCGACGATCGTCGCGTCCCTGGCCACCGCTTCGGGCGCGGCGCTCATGGCGCTGGCCACGGGATAGCCCGGTGACGCCGAAGCGGCGCCGGACGATGCGCCTCCTTCCTGCCCGGGCTTTCCGCCCGAACAGGATGCAAGCAAGACCATTGCGGCGGCTTGGGCCGCAAGCAGAGCTGTCTTCGACGTCATCGAGGCCTCCTTCCACTTGGCGCGACCCAAGCCGGAAAGCCCCGTCCCGCGGGCGGATGCGACGTCTATTGCCGCAAGGACAGGCGTCCCTGCGAATAGGCGGCGCGGCAATCGGTGGCGTCGTGCTGGATATCGGAATCGAGCAGCGGGGTGCTGGTCATGCCCGGGCCGGTGAAGCGCTTGTCGTCGCACTCGCCGTCTTTGGAATACTTGCTCGAATCGTCGCCCCACTGGATGCGTTCGATATCGTTCGAACCGTGCGCCACCGCGCCCCCGCCGCCGTTGGCGCCGACAAAGGTGAGGCGGTTCTGGTTGTAGGCAGCCTTGCAGTCGGTCGCGTCATGGCCGACGTCGGAATCGAGCAGTGGGGTGCTGGTCATGCCGGGGCCGGAGAAGCGCTTGTCATCGCATTCGCCGTCCTTGGAAAAGCGGCTGGCGTCATCGCCGAAATCGACGCTGGAGCCGCCGCCTGCCGGAGGCGTCACCGCCGCCACGCCTTGCGAAGCGCCGCCGGCGGGCGTGCCGACCAGCGGCTGGGCCGATGTCGATGCGGCGGGAGTGCCCGAATCGCCCTTGTTGCCGAAGGGCCAGCCGCCCGAACAGCCCGACACCGCGAGCGCAAGGACCGCCACACCCAAACCCAGTTTCCGACTTGCCATTTCACATTCCCCCTTAAAGGTCGCCAGACTCGCAATATGTAACAGAGCGAAGGTCAGTCTGCTTGTAGAAATTCGCCCTTGCAAGAGCCTGCCGCCGCGACAATGTCCGCGCGATGAACAGGGGTGAGACCAGCCTTCCGGTAATGGCCGTCGTGCCAAACGTCCTGGCGGCGCTGGAGCAAGAGGGCGCGGCCGTGCTCGTCGCCCCGCCCGGCGCCGGCAAGACCAC
>JAYRPK010000226.1:0-8908 GCA_041911195.1 Novosphingobium sp.
CCTGGCGGATGAGGCGCTGGAAGCCGTCCCCGGCGAGCCGGGCGTGGTGCGCAAGTTGCAGGCCTTCCTCGACGAATTTTCGGTTCACTGACCGTTCCACCGCCGTGCTTGGCACAGGCGGAAGGAAGCTCTAGAACCCGGCCCGCCTGCCGGGAGAAGCGCGCTGCGTGTCGCATTGCTATCGATGATGGATGCCGCCGCCGGCGATGCGGGCGGACCAAGGGCATTCCTGAAAGTGGGCGCGGGCACCGTCGCCAGGCACCAGTTGGCGCTGGCTCTGGCGATGGATTGCACCCTGATCGTCTGCCTGGCGCGCGAAATGGCGCCCGAGGTGGTCGAACTCCAGCATGAGGCCGAGAAGGCAGGCGCTCGGTTCCATGCCATTGCCGGCCCGCGCGCCCTGGTGCCGCTGATCACGGCGACGGACGAACTTATTGTAGTGAGCGACGGTCTGCTGGCCGCGCCCAAGGTGGCGCTGCCCTTGCTCGAAAGCGGCCATGTCGTGCTCGTTCAGCCGGTCGAGAGCGGGGTAGCGGCAGGATTCGAGCGGATCGACCTCAACCATTCGGCAGCCGGGCTGATGCGCATTCCCGGCAGGCTGGTCGATCGGCTTGCCGAGCTTGAGCCGGATTGCGATGCCATTTCCGCCCTGACCCGCGCGGCGCTGCAATCGGGCGTGGCCATGCGCCTGCTGCCGCCCGAGGCGAGGCAGGGCGTGCGCTGGTCGTTGCTCTGCAGCGAGAGCGAGGCGAGCGCGGTCGAAGCGGGATGGCTCGGCCTGCACGCCATATCGACCGGGCCGGTTTCACCCGGGACGCTGCTGGCAAGGCTGGCGGTCAGGCTGATGGGCCCCGCCATGCTGCACGCCGGCAGCGGCGGTACCATGCAGGCCGTCGCATCGATGATAACCTGCGCCATAGCGCTTGGTCTGGGGTGGCTGGGCTGGACGGCGAGCGCGCTGGTTATCGGCGCATTCTCATGGGTGCTGGTAAACTTTTCGGGCATCTTGCGCTCAGTGGAGCGCGAATCGCTGTGTCTTGCCCCGGATCCTTGGCCTCGCGAAACGATCCTGTTGTGGCTGCACGATGCTGTTCTGGTCGCGATACTGGTGTGGAACCCGCAATTTCCCGTGTGGTATCACTTGGCGGAACGCGGCTTCGCGCCTTTGCTGCTGATCTGCCTCATCCGTCTCCTGCCGCGCGCCTTTGCCGGAAAGTGGGTCGCCTGGATCGAGGATCGGGCGCTGCTCATGCTCTTGCTGGCAATGGCCACGGGTTTCGACGTCTTGAACACGGTCATTCCGCTGATCGCCGCAAGCCTTGGAATCATCGGAATCCTCTTGCCCGCAAACAAGGCTAGGCTAACGCGAGTTTAACCATGCGGCGCTAAGCCCCGAGACAGATGGAAGTTGCAAATCAACCCGATACCGCAAATGCGGTCGAAGATGTCCTGCGCGAAGAGCTGGCGCATGGCGATGCCGTGCTTGCGACCACGACACCGATCCTGCGCCATCTGGTGGGAAGCGGCGGCAATGCGATGTTCGGCGACGATATCCTGGCCAGTGTGCGCGGCATGGCCGCGGACCTCGCGCGACAACTGCTCGATGCCATGGCGCGCGCCGGCGGCGAGGCGGAGCGCAACCAGCACGACGCAGCCGCGCTCGAGCAGTTGACCGTTGAATTTCTCGGCAATCCGGCTCTGCTGACGCATTTGCATGCCCTGGCCCTTGAATGGCAGCTGACTTGCCGGATGCAGGCAAGGCTGTCGCTCGATCCGGTGCTCACACCGATGCTGCAAGCGTCGATCGCCTCGAACGATAGTGTGGAATCCGCCCTCGCCATGAACCTACTGGCCGCGCAGGCCCGCTTCGGCCAGGCGCAACGCCGCATGCAACTGCCGCTGACCGAACTGCCGGGCGATCATCTGCATGGTGTCCTGCTCGCCATGCGTACGCATGCCGGCGCCGATCCGGAAGCGGACCGGCTGGCCTCGCTGGCCGAGGGCGAAATCCGAGCGCAATTCGACGAAGGGGCCAGCAGGCTGGCGCTGATTGCCAGGCTCGTAACTGGCATGAATGCCGGAGCGGTCGTCGCGCTTTCTGTCACCCACGCCGGGGTTGCCATATTCCTGACTGCGCTGGGCATGGCATCAGGGCAATCGCGCGACCTGACGGTACTCGCCACTGCCGAAAGCCAGCTCGCCAGACTGGCGCTGGGGCTTTGCGCGGCGGGATTGAAGCCGCAGGCCGTCGAGGCCGAATTCCTCGCGCTCCACCCCGATGTCGAATTGCCGCAGGGTTTCGACAGACTGAGCGCGGACCGCGCCGCGGCGATCCTTGCCGCTGCGGGCCATGCTGCGGGGCGCTGACCATGAACGCCGCCAGCATTGACCTGGCACGCGCCGTCAGCGACGGCGAAGACCGGCTGATCTCGGCCGACGGCCCGCTGGCGCGGCTGCAAGTGCGCTGCGGCGGCGATGTGCCGGGCACGATCGCCGTGCAGGCCTTGCTGGAAGCCGTCAGGAAATCGCGCCGCTACGGCCTGAAGCTGGCTCGTTCGATATCTGCCCAGACCGGGCTCGAAGCCGTCACTGCATGGGTCGAAGTTGCCCCGCGCGAGGATGGCGAACTGGGCTGCGATATCGTGTTGCGGCACTATCGATCCGCGCAATTGCCCGCGGAAGACAGCGAAGCCGCGCTTGGCCGCCGCCAGGCCATCGACCGGCAGCTGGCCGAGCTGACGGCCCAGCTCGATTCCGCCCAGCGCCTGCTTTCGGTGGAAGCCGAGGCTCCGGACCTCGAGCAGCAGGCCGAGGCCATGCGCCAGGGGCTTGGCCAGCCCTGGACCGATTTCGTCGAAGTGGAAGGCAGCGCCCACCGCCAGCCCTTGCACTGGCGCCTGCTCGATGGCGCCGGTGTTCGCCTCGCCGGATCCGAACGCGCCTGGCGTGCCGGATTGGTGCCGCAAGGCCGCCCGGGCGAGGAGCCTTCCGGCTTCGAACTGTGCCTGACTTCCGAACAAGCTCCTCCTGAACCCGATCCGGCAAAGTCAGGGCAGGCCAATTCGACGCCAGGCATGGTCGGGCGCGATATTGCCCCGGTGCTGCGCCAGCCCATCTCGCGGATCATCGCCAATGCCGAGACCATCCGCACCCGGCTGGCGGGACCGCTGGCGGATGAATACAGCGATTACGCTGCGGATATCGCCGCAGCAGGACAGCACCTCCTGGCCCTGCTCGACGACCTGTCCGACCTCGAAGTGGTCGAGGCCGAGGATTTCTCCACCGCGCCCGATCGCATCGACCTGGCCGATGTGGCGAGGCGCGCGGCGGGCATTCTGGGTGTGCGCGCGCGCGAACGCGGCATTGTCGTCGATCCGCCGCGCCCTGGGGAAAGTCTGCCGGCCGTGGCGGAATTCCGCCGGGTTCTGCAGATCCTGCTCAACCTGATCGGCAATGCCGTGCGCTATTCACCAGCCAATTCTCAGGTGTGGATCAGGCTGGAAGAGCGCGAAGGCAAGGCGCGGGTCATCGTCGCCGACCAGGGGCAGGGCCTGAGCAACGACGAACAGCAGCGCGTGTTCGAAAAGTTCGAGCGGCTCGGTCGCAGCGGTGATGGCGGCTCGGGGCTGGGGCTCTACATCTCGCGCAGGCTGGCGCGCGCGATGGGCGGAGAGCTCAGCGTCGAGAGCGCGCCCGGGCAAGGTGCGCGCTTCATCCTGGAATTGCCCGGGGAAGCCTGAAGCCGCCGCTCAGCGGCGCCGGCGGGAGAACCAGATGGCAAGGGCGCCAAGCCCCGCCAGTACTGCGCCGTTGATCGCCCACTGCCGATCGGCCAGCATGAAGCTGGAAGCGGGCCACATGACGAGGCCCGTTCCCTGGCCGATCCACAGCAGACCCATCAGCAGGGCCAGGACGCCGACGATCAGCAGGACAGCGCGCATCTGCGCCTTGCCTAGCTCAGCGCTTGCTCAGCGGAACATAGTCCCGCTCCGGCGGGCCGACATAGAGCTGGCGCGGACGACCGATCTTCTGCGCGGGATCGGAAATCATCTCGTTCCACTGCGCCACCCAGCCGACGGTGCGGGCGAGGGCGAAGAGCACGGTGAACATGGTGGTCGGGAAGCCGATCGCCGAGAGGATGATGCCCGAGTAGAAGTCGACGTTGGGGAACAGCTTCTTCTCGATGAAGTAGGGATCGTTGAGCGCGATCTCTTCCAGCCGCATGGCGGTTTCGAACAGCGGGTCGTTGACCTTGAGCGCGTCGAACACCTCGCGCACGGTCTGCTGCATCACAGTCGCGCGCGGGTCGTAGTTCTTGTAGACGCGGTGGCCGAAGCCCATCAGGCGGAACGGGTCGTTCTTGTCCTTGGCGCGTTCGATGTAGTGCGGAATGCGATCGGGCGTGCCGATTTCCTTGAGCATGTTGAGCGCTGCCTCGTTCGCGCCGCCGTGCGCCGGGCCCCACAGGCAGGCGATGCCGGCCGCGATGCAGGCGAAGGGATTGGCGCCCGAGGAACCGGCAAGGCGGACAGTCGAGGTCGATGCGTTCTGCTCGTGGTCGGCGTGGAGGATGAAGATACGATCCATCGCCCGCTCGACCGCGGGGTGCAGCTCATAGGGCTCTGCGGGCACGCCGAAGGTCATCCGCATGAAATTGCCGGTGTAGCTCAGCGAGTTGTCCGGATGCATGAAGGGCTGGCCGACCGAATACTTGTAGGCCATGGCCGCGATGGTCGGCATCTTGGCGATCAGCCGGTGCGAGCTGATGCGGCGGTGGTCCGGATCGGCGATGTCGGTGGAATCGTGATAGAAGGCCGAAAGCGCACCGACCACGCCGCACATGATCGCCATGGGGTGCGCGTCGCGGCGGAAGCCCTGGTAGAACTGGCGCAGCTGCTCGTGCACCATGGTATGGCGCGAGATGGTGGTCGTAAATTTGTTGAGTTCGGACGTCGAGGGCAGTTCGCCATTCAGCAGCAGGTAGCTGACTTCCATGAAGGTCGAATGCTCGGCAAGCTGCCCGATCGGATAGCCGCGGTGCAGCAGCACGCCTTCCTCGCCGTCGATATAGGTCAGCGCGCTGTCGCAGCTGGCGGTCGACGTGAAGCCGGGATCGAAGGTGAACATGCCCGTCTGCCCATAGAGCTTGCGGATATCGATCACATCGGGCCCGATGCTGCCCGAAACCACCGGGTATGAAAATTCCTGGCCGCCCGCGTTCAGCTTTGCCTCGTTGCTCACCTGTTGTTCTCCTTCTTGTCCCTCAAACCTGTTCGCTCGCCGTCTGCGCGGCGATCCGCGCGAGGCTTTCGTCCCGACCCAATAGGACCAGGACGTCGAAAATGCCCGGCGAAGTCGTCTGCCCCGTAAGCGCGGCGCGCAGTGGCTGGGCGAGCTTGCCAAGGCCCAAACCCAACTGTTCCGCCATCGTTTTCAGACTGGCTTCGAGCTTTTCGCTTGTCCAGTCGCTTTCGCCTCCGAGACGGTTGCAAATTTGTCCAAGCAGATTGCGCGATTCCGCGGTCAGCAGCGCCTGCGCCTTTTCGCTGATTTCCAGCGGCCTCCGGGCAAACAGGAATGCCGCGCCCTCGACCAGCTCATTGATGTCCTTGGCGCGAACCTTGAGCACCGGCATGGCGCGCGCGAGCAGAGCGCGGTCCGGATCGCCGGCCATGCGGCCTGCAACCAGTTCCGCCAGCCGTTCATCGTCGGCTTCGCGCAGATAGTGCCCATTGAGGTTCTGCAACTTGGCCAGGTCGAAGCGCGCTGGGCTCTTGCCGACATGGCCGATGTCGAACCATTCGATCGCCTGCTCGCGCGAGATAAGCTCGTCGTCGCCGTGGCCCCAGCCCAGCCGCAGCAGGTAATTGAACAATGCTTCGGGCAGGATGCCCATTTCGTCGCGATAGGCATCGACGCCCAGCGCGCCGTGGCGCTTGGAAAGCTTCGCCCCGTCGGCGCCGTGAATCAGCGGAACATGCCCATAGGCCGGTTCCGGCCAGCCCATGCCCTTGATGATGGCGAGCTGGCGGAAGGCATTGTTGAGATGGTCGTCGCCGCGGATCACATGAGTGACGCCCATGTCATGATCGTCGACCACGACCGCCAGCATGTAGGTCGGCGTGCCGTCGGAGCGCAGCAGGACGAAATCGTCGATTTCGGCATTGCTGACAGTAACACTGCCCTGAACGAGGTCTTCGATGACCGTCTCGCCCTCGCGCCGGGCCTTGATCCTTACGACGGATGGCTGGCCCGCGGGAGCGCTGGCGGGATCGGCGTCACGCCATTCGCTGTCGATGCGGAACGGCCGCCGTTCGGCCTGCGCCTTTTCGCGGCGCTCGGCGAGCTCTTCCTGGGTCAGGTAGCAGCGATAGGCCTTGCCCGAATCGAGCAGGGCCTGGGCAACTTCCGCATGCCTGGCGGAGCGCGCGAACTGGTAAGTGGCGGGCTCGTCGCCGCCAAGACCCAGCCATTCGAGGCCATCGTGGATCGCCGCGATGGCGGCGTCGGTCGACCGGGCGCGATCGGTGTCTTCGATGCGCAGCAGGTATTTTCCGCCGTGATGACGGGCGAACAGCCAGTTGAACAGCGCCGTGCGCGCGCCGCCGATGTGCAGATAACCGGTGGGCGAGGGGGCAAAGCGCGTGACGACGCCGGAAGCGGTCGCTGCCGTCCCTCCTTGCGCGCTATCGCTTGCCAACATCTCAACCTTCCTGTCCAATGGCGGCATGGCGAGCCAGACCACCTTGCCAAGCTTTGACGATGCCGCGCCGCAAGACGGCGCTGCACTGCAACATGGCCCTTGGCGCAGGCGCGGCGGCTTGTCCAGCGGGCTCTATGCGCTGGCGGGGCATGTCGAACGTTTTCTTGCCCATGCAGGATTCGAGCGTGCGCCCTGGCTGGCAGTGTTCTTCGCCGCCGGTATCGCCCTGTGGTTTGCCCTGGGGAACATTTGGCAGTGGCTGGCGCTGGTCTCGATCTGCCTTGGCGGCATGCTGGCGGCGCTCGGCATGCTGCGACAGGACGGCGCATTTCCATTCCTTCGCATGGCGATGGCTGCTTCGCTGCTGGCCCTGGCCGGCGGATGCCTGACCGTCTGGGCGAAATCGACCATGGTCGGCATGCCGGGGATCGCGGGACCGGCAATTGCCGAACTTTCAGGAGAAGTGCTCGAACGCGAGGAGCAGCCGGCGCAGGATCGTGTTCGCCTGGTGCTCGCGGCGCGCGATCCCGAGAGCGGGCGGCCGATGCGGATCCGAGTCAACCTCTCGCGGGAGCATGATCGGCCTGATGCTTCGGAAGGGGCGCTGGTGCGGGTGCGGGCGCGGCTGATGCCGCCGGCGCCGCCGATGGTGCCGGGCGGCTACGACTTCGCCCGCGCCGCCTGGTTCCAGGGCATCGGCGCCACCGGCAGCGCCTTGGGCCCGGTCGAAGTGACCGGAACCGGACGGGCGGCGGGGTGGCTGTCGCGTCTGCAGCGTCAACTGTCGCAACACATCCATAGCCAGGTTCCCGGTTCGGCCGGCGGCATCGCCTCGGCATTCGCCAGCGGCGATCGCGGCGGCATCAGCGCTGCCGACGAACAGGCGATGCGCGATGCCGGGCTGACTCACCTGCTCTCGGTCAGCGGCCTGCATGTCAGCGCAGTGATTGCCGGTGGCTATTTCCTTGCATTGCGGCTGCTGGCGCTGTGGCCATGGCTGGCCTTGCGAGTGCGATTGCCGATCCTGGCCTCCGGGGGAGGAGCCATGGCCGGAATTGCCTATACCTTGCTGACCGGCGCCCAGATGCCGACGGTGCGGGCCTGTGCGGGCGCGATCCTGATCATGCTGGCGCTGGTGCTCGGCAGGGAAGCGCTGTCCTTGCGGCTGCTGGCGGTGACGGCGTTTCTGGTCATGCTGTTGTGGCCGGAATCGGTGATCGGCCCCAGTTACCAGATGAGCTTTGCCTCGGTCGTTGCGATCCTCTCGTTCCATGCCAGCGCCCCGGTGCGGGCCTTCCTCGCGCACCGGGAAGAGGGCTGGATCCAGCGCCGCCTGCGGGGTCTGGCCATGCTGCTGGCGACGGGCGTGGTCATCGAAATGGCCCTGATGCTGATTGCCTTCTACCACTTTCATCGCGCGGGCGTGTTCGGAGCGATCGCCAATGTCATTGCGATTCCGCTGACTACTTTCGTCTCGATGCCGCTGATCGCGCTGGCGCTGTTCCTCGACTTGGCAGGGCTCGGCGCGCCCGCCTGGTGGCTGGCGGGCAAGTCGCTCGAACTGCTGCTGGCAATGGCACATTGGGTGGCGGCGCAACCGGGCGCGGTCAATCGCCTGCCTGCCATGGGGGCAGGGCCGTTTCTCCTGTTCGTTGCGGGCGCCCTCTGGCTGGCCTTGTGGTGAGGCAAGGTGCGCTTGTGGGGACTGGTCCCCGCCGGCGCGGCGGCCCTGGCAATGATGCTGGCCCGCCCGCCCGACATCCTGGTTTCGGGGGATGGCCGCAATGTCGGAGTGATCGGAGAGACCGGCGAAAAGCTGCTGGTGCTGCGCGAGGGTCGCAGCGACTATGCCCGTTCGAACCTTGCCGAGATCGCCGGCATGTCCGGCGAGGCTGTGGCCTTCGACGCCTGGCCGGGGGCTTCATGCAACGAGGATTTCTGCACCATTGCTCTCAAGCGCGGCGAGCGGAGCTGGAACCTGTTGCTCTCGCGCGGCGGGATCAATGTGCCCGAACGCGCGCTTGCCGCCGCTTGTGCCCGGTCCGACATCGTCATTGCCGATCGCTGGCTGCCGCGCTCGTGCCGTCCGGCATGGCTCAAGGCCGATCGGGCGCTGCTGTCGCAAACGGGCGGTCTGGCCATCGACCTGACATCGCGCCGGGTCACGAGTGTGGCCCAATCGCAAGGCGAGCATGGCTGGTGGCG
>JAYRPK010000227.1:0-8212 GCA_041911195.1 Novosphingobium sp.
AGCTGGCGCGAGACGCACCAGGGCTGGATGTTCTCCATCCAGTTGAAGAAGGTCTTCTCCCAGCTCTTGGGCACGATCTCGATCCGCCCGTCGCGTACCGCCTGCATCGGCGCCTTGGCCAGTTCCTCGGCGTTCACGTACCACTGGTCGGTCAGCCAAGGCTCGATCACCACGCCGCCGCGGTCGCCGTAAGGCGTCTGGATGGTGCGCGGCTCGGCATCGTGCTCGAGCACATTGCCTTCCTTGTCCCTGGTGACGTGCGGCACCAGCATGCCCGCCGCCTTCATGTCGGCGACGATCATGTCGCGAACCTCGAAGCGATCGCGCCCGACATACTTCTCCGGGATCAGCCCATCGGCGGTCTGCACCACCTTGGCCTCGGCATCGAACATGTTGAGCATGTCGGCCGGCTTGATCCCCGCGCGCTTGCCCACTTCGAAGTCGTTGAAGTCATGCCCCGGGGTGATCTTCACCGCGCCGGAGCCCAGCTCCGGATCGGCGTGCTCGTCCGCCACCACCTTGAAGCGGCGCCCGGTGATCGGCTGGAGGATCTCCTTGCCGATCACAGACTTGTAGCGCGGATCCTCCGCAGAGACCGCCACGGCCATGTCGGCCAGCATGGTCTCGGGCCGCGTGGTGGCGACTTCGATGTAATCCAGCCCGTCGTCGCGCTTCACGCCGTCAGCCAGCGGGTACTTGAAGTGCCAGAAGCCGCCCTGCACTTCGCGCGTCTCCACCTCCAGGTCGGAGATCGCAGTCTTGAGCTTCGGGTCCCAGTTCACCAGGCGTTTATCCCGGTAGATCAGCCCCTGGTTGTAGAGATCGACGAAGACCTTCACCACCGCACGGGTGAAGTGCGGGTCCATGGTGAACTGCTCGCGGCTCCAGTCCATCGAGCAGCCGAGACGGCGCAACTGGCGGGTGATCTGGCCGCCGCTCTCCGCCTTCCACTCCCACACCTTTTCGACGAAGGCCTCGCGCGAATAGTTGGTGCGCTTGTCCTGGCGCTCCTCCATCTGGCGCTCGACGACCATTTGCGTCGCGATGCCGGCATGGTCGGTGCCGACCACCCACAGCGCATCCTTGCCGCGCAGGCGTTCATAGCGGATCACGATGTCCTGCAGCGTGTTGTCGAGCGCATGGCCGATGTGCAGCGATCCCGTCACGTTGGGCGGCGGGTTGACGATGGTATAGGGCACGGCCTGGGGCCGCTCGGGACGGAACAGGCCGTTCTCTTCCCAATGCTTGTACCACTTCGCCTCGATCGCGGCGGGGTCGAATGTCTTGTCCAACTGCACTTCGCTCATGGCCGGGGCCATATGAGCGGCGGGGGCAAGGCGCAACCCGCAGCGCCGCTCCCCTTGCCGATCCGCGCAATTTCCCCCATCACCCCCGCACGATGCGCGAGTGGGCGGATTTCTCGCTGGAACAGGGCGAAGGCGGCGCGGTGAGCGTGGCGCTGACCGGGCCCTTGCGCGTGAGCTCGATCGGCGATCTCGACACGCGGCTGGAAGCGCTGAGCGAGCCTGTGACGCGGATCGACCTTTCCCGGGTCACCGATATCGACACCGCCGGCGCCTGGGTGGCGCACCGTTTCGCGCGCGACTGGCAGGCAGAGATCGCCGGCGCCAGCGCCGAGGCGCGCCGCCTGATCGCCGCCGTCGGCAAGGCCAGCGGGGCGGACGAGGACCTGTCCAAGCGCCCCGGCAACCTAACTGTGGCCGCCGCTTGGATCGGCGCGAGAATCGCCGGCTTCGGCGAGGCGGTGGTCCATGTTCTCGGCTTCACCGGTGCAATGCTGGTCTCGATGGGCGACCTGATCCGCCATCCCGGACGGTTCCGGGTCAAGGCGCTGGTCCACCAGCTGGAGCTGGTCGGCGTCACCGCGCTGGGCATCATCGGGCTGATGAGCTTCCTGGTCGGCATCGTCATTGCCCAGCAGGGTGCCTACAACCTCAAGGAATTCGGCGCGGAAGCGCTGACGGTCAACCTCACCGGACGCATCGCCCTGCGCGAACTGGGCATCCTGATGACCGCGATCATGGTCGCGGGCCGTTCGGGCTCGGCCTTCGCGGCACAGATCGGCACCATGAAGCTGACCGAGGAAGTCGACGCCATGCGCACCATCGGCGTCTCGCCGATGGAAGCCCTGGTGATCCCCCGGGTGCTCGCCTCGATGCTGATGATGCCCCTGCTGGGCTTCTTCGCTTCGGTCTGCGCGATCATCGGCGGCGCCTTCATATCCACCTTCCAGCTCGACATGCCGTTCCTCACTTTCCTGCGGCGTATCCAGGAAGTGGTGCCGCTGGAAGATTTCTATGTCGGCATGATCAAGGCACCGGTGTTTGGGCTGATCATCGCGATTTCGGGCTGCTACAACGGCATGCAGGTCAAATCGAACAGCGAGGAAGTGGGCCTGAGGACCACCAAGTCGGTGGTCGCGGCGATTTTCGCGGTGATCGTGCTCGACGCTTTCTTCGCCGTCTTCTTCAGCGAGGTGGGCTGGGGATGAGCCAGGAGAGCCAGGACTATCCGATCATCGTCGAAGGGCTGCGCAACAGCTTTGGCGAGCACGTGATCCACGAGGACCTGTCGCTCAAGGTGCGCAAGGGCGAGATCATCGGCGTGGTCGGCGGCTCGGGCACCGGCAAGTCGGTGCTGATGCGCTCGATCATCGGGCTGCAGATGCCCGATGCCGGCTCGATCCGGGTGTTCGGCCGCGAAATGCTGGACGGCGAGCATGATCCAGACGACGTCGACATCCGCAGCCGCTGGGGCGTGCTGTTCCAGGGCGGGGCGCTGTTTTCGACCCTGACGGTGGAAGAGAACATCGAAGTGCCGCTGCGCCAGTTCTACCCCGAAATCGGCGACAACCTGCGCGAGGAGATCGCCCGCTTCAAGGTCAAGCTGTCGGGCCTGCCGGACGAGGCCGCGTTCAAGTATCCATCCGAGCTGTCGGGCGGCATGAAGAAACGCGCCGGCCTGGCGCGGGCGCTGGCGCTCGATCCGGAACTGCTGTTCCTCGACGAGCCGACCGCTGGGCTCGACCCGATCGGCGCCGCCGCCTTCGACCAGTTGACCCGCGAATTGCAGGCGACGCTGGGGCTCACCGTATTCCTCATCACCCACGATCTCGATACGCTCTACGAGATCTGCGACAGGGTGGCGGTGCTCGCGGACAAGCGGGTGATCGCGGTGGGCACCATTCCCGAACTGCTGGCGACCGACCATCCCTGGATCCAGGAGTATTTCAACGGCCCGCGCGGCCGGGCCGCGAAGTCCACGCTCGATCGCGCCAAAGGCATGGACAAGCCGATGGAACGAAAGGCATAGAGCGGCACAATGGAAACGCGGGCCAATCATGTCTTTGTCGGCGCGGTCACCCTGCTGTTGCTGGGCGCGCTGGCGGCCTTCTTCATCTGGCTGGCGCGGCTCAACGAAGGCGCGCAGAACCGCTACGACATCTTCTTCAAGCAATCGGTCAGCGGCCTGTCCAAGGGCGCGGGCGTGAGCTTCTCGGGCGTGCCGGTGGGCAAGATCGAGCAGATCGAACTGTGGCCCACAGACCCCAGCTTCGTGCGGGTGCGCATCGCGGTGGACAAGAAGGTTCCGGTGCTGGTGGGCACCACCGCCTCAATCCAGTCGAGCTTTACCGGCACCGCCAACATCCAGCTCGAAGGCGCGGTGCGCGGGGCCGTGGCGATTGTCTGCCCCGAGGAAAATCCCAAGGGCGCCTGCCCCGAGGGTGTTCCAGTGATCCCGGCCAAGGTCGGCGGCTTCGGCGCGATCCTCAATTCGGCGCCGGTGCTGCTGGAGCGGCTGTCGACCCTGACCGAGCGGCTCAACCTGGTGCTGTCCGACGAAAACCAGGAATCGATTCGCGGCATCCTGCGCAACACCGACCGGATGACCGGCAACCTTGCCGACGCATCCCCGCAGGTGAAAACCACGCTGGCCGAACTGCAGGTCACCCTGCGCCAGGCGACCCAGACGCTGGCCACTTTCGACAAGGCGGCAAACTCCGCCAATTCGCTGCTGGCCGACCAGCAGGGATCGGTGGTCCACGATCTGCGCACGACGCTTCGGTCCGCGCAACGCGCCGCCGACGAATTGCAGGCGACGCTCAACGACACTCGCCCCGCCGCGCGCCAGCTTTCCGCATCGACCCTGCCCACCGCCGAGGCTGCCCTGCGCGATGTCGCGGCGGCATCGCGCGAACTGCGCAATCTGGTCGAAAAGGTCCAGGACCAGGGCACCGGGGCGCTTTCGGGCGGCAGCAACCTGCCGGACTACAAGCCATGAGCGCGAAGGGGATGGGCGCGATGGGAATACGCGAACTTCGCCTGGCCATCGCGCTGGGCGCCATGGCCTTGCTGGCCGGCTGTGTCAGCCTTGCCGGCAAGCCGCCCAAGCAGTTGATCGGCCTGACTGCGGAGACCATGGCCCCGGCCGGTGACTTGGCCAATGGCCAGCCGGGCCAGACTCTGGTCGTGCTCGACCCGCAGACCGAACGCCGGCTGGACGTCCAGCGCGTGGCGGTGCAGGTGAGCGATACCGACATCGCATATGTTCAGGACGTCGCCTGGGTCGAGCGCCCGTCGCGGCTGTTCCGCCACTTGCTGGCCGAAACCATCCGCGCGCGCGGCAAGCACCTGGTGCTGGAAGCCAACGACCAGTCGGCCGGCGGCAACCTGTCGCTCTCGGGCCGGCTGGTCGACATGGGCTATGACGCCCGCAACCGCTCGGTGGTGGTGCGCTTCGACGCCATGCGGGTAAACCCAAAGGGGGTGATCGAGGCACGCCGGTTCGAAGCGGTGGAGCCCGGCATCGGCCCCAGCGGCGAAGCCATCGCCCCGGCCCTCAACCGCGCGGCGAACCGGGTTGCAGGGCAAGTGGCGGACTGGATGGGTTAGGGCTCTTCCGAGGCCAACCCCGCAAACCGCATCGCCGCCGCAAAGGTGGCAAGGCGCCTCTCGCGGCGCGCCTCGGCTTCGGCGTCCTTGCCCCAGAGCTCTGCCTGCCAGTCTTCCTCCAGATTGGCCGCCTGCCACAGCGCTTGGGCATCGGCATCAGGTTCGATCGCGGCAAGGGCGATGATCAGCGAGGCGGCGAGACTGGCCAGGGTCTGCAGCGCGGCCAGCGTCCAGTCGTCCCGCGCCGCCAGCACCGAATGCATGCGCGCCATGGTGGCTTCGGGCTGGGAGCGGTGGATGATGCCGGAGACGCGTTCGAAATGGACATCCCAGCGCCGCTCCGCCGCCGCGAGCAGCGGTTCCCACACTGCCAGCTGGCGTTCGTGCAGCGGTTCATCCTCATCGCCGCGATAGCACAGGGTGTCCGTCCCCCCATAAGGCAGGATCGCGGCCACGGCCGCCTCGCGGTCGGGCGCAACCACGTCGATGGTGTAATCAGCCAGATCGCGCAGGATGAACCGGGCGGCGTCGATTTCATCGCCCTGCCCGGCCCATTCCTCCGCCAGCGCCTCGGCCAATGCGCGCGAAGGAACCACTTGCGGGTGCCCCCTTGCGCTCTTGACCCCGCGCCCGTCGAGCTGCACCTGCCAGCCCTCTCCGGCCGCCTCGACCGTCACCGCCTTGTAGAATCGC
Organism: Novosphingobium sp.; assembly: GCA_041911195.1. Lineage (GTDB taxonomy): Bacteria > Pseudomonadota > Alphaproteobacteria > Sphingomonadales > Sphingomonadaceae > Novosphingobium. The sequence goes on from JAYRPK010000227.1 coordinate 5,607, forward strand.
TTCATGGCTTGGGCGTTTTCCATGCGCGGCCGAGTACAATCGGCACCACCAGCGCATCGATCGCGCCGGCGGCTATGATGATATATCCGGCCTCTTCAGGCAGGAAGGTCAGCACACGGGCGGTAATCGCCGCACCGAACACCGCCAGCGCTACCCCCGAAAAGCGCACAAGGCCGAGCACCATGAAGCGCCGCCGGGCAAGCTCTTCGGCCTGTGGATCGCCGTTCATTGCAACAGATACTCCCCAAGCTGCGCGGGCGTCGCCGCGACAAAATCGGCGCCGGCCGCCATCAGTTCGCCTGCCTCATGATAGCCCCAGTCGACCCCGATCGCGCGCACGCCGGCGCTGCGCGCCATGTCGATATCGAACACGGTGTCGCCGATCATCACCGCCTGTTCGGGCATCACCGCCGCCTCGAACAGCGCGGCTTCGAGCATCGCGGGATGCGGCTTCGAAGGATGCCGGTCGGCGGTCTGCAGCGTGACGAAAAGCTGCGAGAGACCATGCACTGCCAGGCAATGCGCCAGTCCCCGGTCCGACATGCCGGTGGCGATGCCGAGCAACCAGCCATTGGCGCGCAACATATCGAGCAGCGGGGCAATGCCCTCGAACAGCCGCTGATCGAGCTCGCCCGAGGCGCGCGCCGCGCGGAAGTGGCGCTTGTAGGCCTCGGCGATCTCGCGGTGCAGTTCTGACTCGCCCTCACCCAGCAAGCGGTGGACGGCCTGTGGCAGGCTCAGCCCCACGGCGCGACGCACTTCGTTTCGGGCCGGCAGCGGCAGGTCGAATTCCGCAAAGGCCGCTTCCATGGCAGTGCAGATGCTGGCCTGCCCGTCGATCAGGGTGCCGTCGCAATCGAACACGGCGAGACGCAGGCTCATGGCGCCAGCGTCCGCATCAACTGGGCAATGGCGCGCGAGCCCTGCGCATCGAGGCCGTCGGCGACGCGCAGCCGCTCATCCGCGCTCTTGTTCTGCGACAGCTTGAAGGTCGGCCGCCAGGCCTGAACTTCCAGTTCGAAGCCGACGATGCCCTTCAGCAGGCCGCGCAGCTTGGCCTCCGGCATTTTCTCCAGAGTCCAGGGCTCACCGCCCTGCACTTTCGCTTCCTGCCGCGCGATCAGCGATTCGAGCAGCCCGATGAGCCCGTCCTGGTCCATCCGCCGCACGCGCCCTTCCAGTTCGAGCGCCACATAGTTCCAGGTCGGCACCTGCTCCGGGTCTTCGTACCAGCGCGGGCTGACATAGCCTTCGGGGCCGTTGATCGCGATCAGCGCGGTTGCGCCGTCGAGATGGCGGGTCAGCGCATTGCCGCGCGCCAGGTGAAAGTGAACCGCGCCGTCCCCGGTCCACTGCAGCGGCGTATGGCCAAGGCGCGGACCATCGGGCGTTTGGGCAAAGACCATGCCGAAGCCAATCTCTTCGATCATGGCTTCCAGCAGCGCTCGGTCTTCGTGGCGGAAGGCGGGATTGGGGTGCATCTAGCGCTTCACCCCGGGCGAGCCCTTGCCCTTGGTCGGGCCGCGCTTCTTTGGCGGAGCGCCGCGCGGGGCGGGTTTGCCTTCCGGCCCGCGCTCGCCGCTCTTGCGCCCGCGCCGCTCGCCGCGGCGTTCCTTGCGGTATTGCTTGGCGTGGGCCTTGGCCGCCTGCTTCTTCACCTCGCGCGAGGGCGCCGGCGGCGCTTCGGGCAGGGCCTCGCCATCGGCCTCGTCAAAACCGAGCTGGGCCATCGATTTGGCGAAATGTTCCGGCAGGGGGGCGATCGCGTCGATTGTGTCGCCATCGGGATGATCGATGATCAGCCGGCGCGCGTGCAGGTGCATTTTGCGGCTGATCGTGCCGGTCAGGAACGCCCCCTGTCCACCATACTTGCCGTCGCCGACAATCGGATGGCCCAATGCCGCCATATGCACGCGCAACTGGTGAGTGCGGCCGGTGAGCGGACTGAGTTCGACCCAGGCGGCGCGGTTGCCCGCACGATCGAGCACGCGATAGCGGGTGCGGGCGGTCTGGCCCTGCTCGCTATGATCGACCATCATCTTCTCGCCGCCGGTACCCGGCTGCTTGGCCAGGGGCAGATCGATCAGCCCCTCGTCGCGGTCGGGCACGCCGACCACCAGCGCCCAGTAGATCTTGCGCGCAGAGCGCCCGGAAAAGCGCTTGGAGAAGAAGGCGGCGCTACCCGGGGTGCGGGCGATCAGGAGGACGCCCGAGGTGTCCTTGTCGAGCCGGTGGACCAGCCGCGGGCGCGGGCCATCGCTGATGAAAGCATCGAGCAGCCCATCGACATGCTCCTTCGTCCCGCTGCCGCCCTGCGTCGCCAGGCCCGGCGGTTTGTTGAGCACGATGGCAGCGCGATCCTGCGTCAACACCATGGCTTCGGCCTGGGCGATCTGCTCCTCGGTCAGGGGCTTGCGCGCGCGTGGGGCGCGTTCGGGCTCCTCACCGCCCGGCGGCACCCGCAGCAACTGGCCTGCCGCAAGCCGATCGGCGGGATCGGCGCGCTTGCCGTCCACCCGGATCTGCCCGGTGCGCGCCCAGCGGCTGACCATGGCGAAGCTTACCTGCGGCAAGTGGCGCTTGAACCAGCGGTCCAGCCGCACGCC
>JAYRPK010000228.1:0-2517 GCA_041911195.1 Novosphingobium sp.
CGGTGGCCTGGATGCTGATGGGGGCCGACACGTCGGAACTCCATTGGGTTGGCCTCTTCCTGGTGGGCGTGTCGGGGCTGTTCGTCTGGGCGACCTGGCGCCGGATGGCCGAGGAAGAGAATCCGCCGCGGGATATCGCGGCCCTTGTCTGGTCGGCAATCGGCGTTACCGGCGCACTGCTCGTGCTCCTCATCGTGCAGGATGGCGGTCGGCAGACGACGGGCTGGGCGGCGCTCGCGCTGCACGGTGTCGGTGCATTCGTCCTGGGTCGATGGACGCCGCGCTTCCAATACGCGGCGGCCTTGGCGCCGGTCCTATCGCTGGCAGCTTTGGCTTTGTGGTGGCTGGCCTCCCGCGATTTCCCCGCCGAGTGGAGCGATACGCGCTTTGGCTGGCTCGCGGTCGGATTCGGTGGCCTCTACGCGGCGGGCGCCTTCGCTCTGTTGTGGAACGCCGCACGGCCGGGCTTCTGGGCGGCCCTTTCGGTGACCGCGGCGCTCTCGCATTTCCTCCTGAGCTGGTACGTGCTGCGCGGGACAGGTGGTTCGTGGGGCTTGATCAGCATCGGGCTTGCGGCACCTTTCTTGGTAGGGGCCGAGCGGCTGGTGCGTTGGCGCGAAACTATGCCCGGCGCCACCGAGGCCTTGGGTTTCCTCGCCGCCGGCGTCGCGTTCTTCATCGGCGCGGCGATCCCGCTCGAACTCAATCGCGAGTGGATCACTGTGGCCTATGCCATCGAGCTGGCAGCGGTCGCCGCCATTGCAGCCCAGCTCGGCCTGGTGCCGCTGCGCCAGCTCTGCTGGCCGCTGCTGGCGATCGTCGTCGTGCGCTTCGTGCTGAACCCGGAAATCCTGAAGTATCCACTTGGACTCACGCCGATCTTGAACTGGATCCTTTGGGGGTATGGCATCTCCATCGCCGCACTGGTTGTCGCGTTGCGCTTCCTGCGCCCGACGGGCGACATTCGCCTCGTCCGCGCCGTCGAGGCCGCAGCGGCACTGCTCGTCTTCGTCCTGCTGACGCTCGAGGTCAGGAGCATCTTCCAGCCCACGGCGATGGACATGCTGGGCTCCAGCTTCATGGAGCGGGCATTCTATGTGCTGGTCTGGGGCGGGTTTGCACTGACGGCGCTCTGGTGGGCGCGCCGCGACCACGATCCGGTGGCGCTGTGGGCCTGGCGCCTCAGCGGTACTGCGGCCGCGCTCCTCGCGCTGATCGTACAGGTCGTGATCGCCAATCCAGTGTTCGAGCCGGCCGGTGTCGGCATGTTGCCCATCGCCAACGGGTTGTTGCTTGCCTATGCGGTGCCTGCCGCGATGGCAGTGCTGGCGCGACAGTGGATCGATGCCGATCCGGAGCGCCGGGTGGCCGTCCTGGCCGAAGTGACAGCCTCGATCCTGGCCTTCGTCTATGTCTCCTTCGAAGTGCGCCACGTCTTCGATCCGTCGTTCGAGCGGCCCGGCCTCGATGCGGACGGACTGGAACTCTACACCTATTCGATCGTATGGCTCCTGTTCGGCGTCGCCCTGCTGGCCCTGGGTTTCGTGCGCAAGGCCGCGGCGTTCCGGCACGCCGGCATGGTGCTGGTCTGCATCGTGGTCGCCAAGGTGTTCCTGATCGACATGGCGGGGCTGCAGGGTCTCCTGCGTGTCTTCTCCTTCCTGGGTCTCGGCGCGGCGCTGATCGGGCTGGGTTATGCCTACCGCCGCTTCGGCTTCGACAGCAAATGACGAGCGACCTCTTTCCAGAGACGAAGCTGTCTCTCGACGCCTTGCGGGCAACGCAGCTCGAACGGCTGCGTGAAGCCGTGCGGCATGCCTACGACAATCAAGCGCCGTATCGCGTCAAGTGCGAGGCCGTGGGTGTCAATCCTGATCACCTGCGCACGCTCGACGATCTCCGCCGCTTTCCCTTCACGGCCAAGAGCGACCTGCGCGACGCCTATCCTTACGGCATGCTGGCGATCCCGCGCGAACATTGCGTACGTGTGCATGCGTCGAGCGGCACGACGGGCCGGCCGACAGTGGTCGGCTATTCGGCGCGGGACATTGCCACCTGGGGCGAGCTGATGGCGCGGTCGCTCCATGCTGGCGGCGCCAGGCCGGGCGACATAATCCACAATGCCTACGGCTACGGGCTGTTCACCGGCGGGCTCGGCGCGCATTACGGCGCGGAGCGGCTCGGCTGCACCGTGGTGCCGATGTCGGGTGGCTTCGGCGAACGACAAGTCCAGCTCATCCGCGAATTCGGCGCGCGGGTCGTGTTGATGACGCCGTCCTACATGCTGGCGATCGCCGAGGAGTTCGAGAGGCAGGGCATCGATCCGCGTGAGACGGCGATGCGTATTGGCATCTTCGGTGCCGAGCCCTGGACCGAAGCCATGCGCGCGGAGATCGAGCGCCGCCTGGGCATCGATGCCGTCGACATCTACGGTCTCAGCGAAGTGATGGGGCCAGGGGTGGCCTGCGAGTTCGTCGAGACCAAGGACGGGCCCACGATCTGGGAGGATCATTTCTA
>JAYRPK010000229.1:0-5730 GCA_041911195.1 Novosphingobium sp.
CGGAACTTCAGGCGTTTCAGGCGGGCTTCGGAGTCCATCCTCGGGCCGCTAGGCGAGAGCGGCCCAAGGAGCAAGCATCAACCCTTTTCGCGCAGCGCGCCCAGGATCTGGGCGGCGGGCTTTCCGGCTAGGTCCTTGTGCACTTCCTTGAGGATCGCCCGCTCGGTCTGCTTGTGATAGTGCCGCCGCATCTCGCCAAGGGTGCGCGGGGCGGCGAAGACCACCAGGCTTTCGATCTTGTGGCCCAGCACCTGGCTGTTGAGCCAGTTCACCGCGGCAATGGCATGGGCATCTTCGGCCACCAGGCTGTCGGCATGATTGCCGGCGCTTGAGTGGTGACTGCCGCCGCTATGATTGTGGGTGTCGAGCTTGGGCGAGGACATTGCGGTCAGTTCCGGCCCAGCTTCGTTTCCGGTGTTGCGGTACAATTCGAAGCGGGTGCCATCGACCAGGGCGATAACGGTGCCATGCGGCAGTAACATGTTGTTCTCCTTTTTTGGTCCCGGCATTTGCGCCTGACCGGTCCTTCTGCGGCCAAACAAGCAGGCAAACGGCGGGGCAACTATGCGCTGGGTCAAAAACCGGCAGCGGGATTGTTCCTAAGTTGCAATTTCAGGCTAGAAGGCCCCCATGCGCCCCGACCGGCTCAATCCCCTGTTCGCCGAAGCGGCCAGCCTCAAGGGCGTGGGGCCGCAACTGGCCAAGCCGATGGAGCGGCTGGGGCTGACGCGGGTAAAGGACCTGGCCTATCACCTGCCGGACCGCTTCGTGCAGCGCCGCGCCGTGGCCGATCTGGACGAGGCCAGCGTGGGCGAGAACATCGTCGTCGCGCTGACGCCGGTGGAATACCGCGCCTCCGCCGGGCGAGGGCCGTTCCGCGTGCTGGCCGCTGACGGGCCGGGCAATATCTGCGCAATCACCTATTTCGGCCGCGCCTCGTATAGCGGCAAGAAGTTGCTGCCGCTGGGCGAGAAGCGCTGGATCGCCGGGCGGCTCGACCAGTACGACCGTTTCCTGCAGATCGTCCACCCGGACCATGTGTCTGAGGAAAGCGCATCGGCGCTCGGCCAACTGACCGAGCCGGTCTATCCGCTGTCGGAAGGCCTGACCCAGAACCGCATTGCCGCCCTGGTGCAGCAGGCGCTGAAGCAGGCGCCGCCACTGCCCGAATGGATCGAGCCGGGCCTGCTCGACCGGATGAAGTGGCCGCAGTGGCGCGATGCGATCGAGCTGGCGCACAAGGGCGAGCATGCCGAGGCGCGCGAGCGGCTGGCCTATGACGAATTGCTGGCCAACAGCCTCGCCCTGATGCTGGTGCGCAACGCCAATCGCGCCCGCACCGGCACGCCGCTGAAGGGCGATGGGCACTTGCGCACCAAGCTCGACCTGCCCTTCGCGCTGACCGGGGCCCAGCGACGCTCCATCCAGGAGATCGAGGGCGACATGGCGCAATCCGCGCCGATGCTACGGCTGCTGCAGGGCGATGTCGGCTCGGGCAAGACGGTCGTGGCGCTGGAAGCGATGCTGCTGGCGGTGGAGTCCGGGGCGCAGGCGGCCCTGCTGGCGCCGACCGAAATCCTTGCCCGCCAGCACTTCGAGACTTTGCGCAAGATGGCCGCACCGACCGGGGTTGAGATCGCCCTGTTCACCGGCCGCGACAAGGGCAAGGCGCGCGAATCGATCCTGATGGGGCTGATGGACGGCACCATCCAGATGGTCGTCGGCACCCATGCGATCTTCCAGGATACGGTGAGCTACAAGAACCTCGCCCTCGTCGTCATCGACGAGCAGCACCGCTTCGGCGTCGGCCAGCGGCTGATGCTGACGCAGAAAGGCAAACGGACGCCGCACTGCCTCGCCATGACCGCAACCCCGATCCCGCGCACGCTGACCCTGGCGCAATATGGCGAAATGGACGTCTCCCGGCTCGACGAGATGCCGCCCGGCCGCCAGCCGATCGACACGCGGGTGGTGGCGGTGGAGCGGATGGGCGATGTCGTCTCGGCGCTGGGACGCCACATGGAGACCGGACAGCAGGCCTATTGGGTCTGCCCGATGGTGCGCGAGAGCGAAACCGATGACATTGCAGCCGCCGAGGCGCGGCATGCCGAACTGAGGGCCCGGTTCGGCGATACGGTGGTGCTGGTCCATGGCCAGCTCAAGCCGGAGCTTAAGGACGCGGCGATGGAGCGCTTTGTGCGCGGCGATGCGAAATTGCTGGTGGCGACCACGGTGATCGAAGTCGGCGTCGATGTGCCCAACAGCACCCTGATGGTGATCGAGCAGGCCGAGCGTTTCGGCCTGGCCCAGTTGCACCAGCTGCGCGGCCGCGTTGGGCGCGGTGAGGGCAAGAGCACCTGCCTGCTGCTGCGCGGCGATGGCCTTTCCGAAACCGCGCGCGAGCGGCTGGCCTTGATGCGCGAGACGCAGGACGGATTCCGGCTGGCCGAGGAGGACCTGCGCCTGCGCGGCGGCGGTGAGCTGCTCGGCACGCGCCAGTCCGGCGACACCCCGTTCCGCGTCGCCAGCCTGGAGCAGATCCAGCGCCTGCTGCCCCTCGCGCACGACGATGCCCGCCTGCTGATCGAGCGCGACGGCGGGCTGACCGGCGAGCGAGGCGAGGCGGCGCGGCTGCTGCTCTACCTGTTCGAGCGCGACTGGGGGGTGCAACTGCTGCGCGGCGGATAGGGGGTGCTTGCGCTCCGGGCGCTTTGCGGCAACTCTCGCCGTAAAGACGGGAGAGAGCCATGACCGAGCGCAAGAGGTTCGAGATCTATCGCGCCAGCGACCAGCTCGACTATGCCGAGCACCGGATCCAGACCATGGTCGACCCGCCACCCGCTGCACTGGAGGCGCTGGGCGATTTTGCCACCGAGGGCAGCGCATCGGGACAGCACGTGACGCTCGCCTATGCGCGGCCGGGCATGAGCCTGACCCGCGTCTGGTTCAAGAGCGGCTACCCGCTGCCACTGCATTCGCACAGCGGCGAGTGCTGCTATTTCATCCTCGCCGGTTCCATCCGCTTCGGCAGTGAGGAACTGGGCCCGGGCGACGGTTTCTTCGTCGGCGACAGGGTGCCCTATACCTACGAGACCGGCCCAAATGGCGTCGAAGTACTGGAATTCCGCTCGACCGACGATCTCGACATCCACTTCACCGCGCGCAACCGGGCGGCCTGGGACAAGATCGTCGATCGGCTGCGCGAGCGTTCGGCTGATTGGGAGAGCGAACTGCCGCCCAGCCAGGTGAAGGCCCATGGCTGACGATCCCTACATCCACCTCGTCGATCCCGAACTGCGCGAGGCTGCTCTGATGATGCGCGCCAATACTCAGGCGCTGACGCCGATGAACAAGCGCAAGCTGGCCCAGCGGCGTTCGTTGACCGATGCCGGTTGCAAACCGCCGCTGGAGGCGCCCGCCTATGTGGAAGAGCGCGCGAAGCTGCCGGATGGCGGGGAGGTCAGCTTCTTCGTCGTCAACGCCATGCCGGGAGCGAAGGGGCCTGGCGTGCTCCACATCCACGGCGGTGGCTTCACGGCAAGCTCGGCACTGGGTTCGCTGCCCAACATCCAGCAACTGGCGCAGCAGCTCGATTGCCCGATCGTCTCGGTCGACTACCGGCTGGCCCCGGAAACCATCTGGTCCGGCTCGCTGGAAGACAATTACGCGGCGCTGCTGTGGATGCATGACCATGCCGCCGAGATCGGTGTCGATCCGTCGCGAATCGCCGTGATGGGCGAGAGCGCGGGAGGCGGGCACGCGGCGCTGCTGACGCTGGCAGTGCGCGACCGGGGCGAAGTGTCGCTGGCCTTCCAGGCACTGGTCTATCCGATGATCGACGATCGCGCCGGCACTTCGCGGCAACTGGCCGAACACATCGGCTGGTTCGGTTGGAGCCCGGACGCCAACCGTTTCGGCTGGCAGAGCTTCCTTGGCTGCAGGCCGGGCGGGCGCAAGGTGCCGGTCGAGGCCGTGCCGGCGCGCGTCGCGGACCTCTCCGGCCTGCCGCCGGCCTTCATCGGCGTCGGCGGGCTCGATCTTTTTGTCGAGGAAAACGTGGACTATGCCCGGCGGCTCAATGCCGCGGGCGTGCCGACGGAGCTGCTGGTCATGCCCGGCGCGTTCCATGGCTTCGATATGTTCCTGCCCGAGGCGGCGATTTCGCGACGGTTCACCGCGGCAAAGGTGGCGGCCTTGCGGCGCGGGCTGGGAATGGATTGACGCCGGGAGGTTTGGGGGGCGACTGGACCGGGATTGGGGTGCTTGATGGCGTGCCCCTCACTTGCGGTCGGGAGTTTTTCGGATGACCGTCCCCCGGACGGTCATCATTTCCGAAAAACTGGTCGGGGAAAGAGGATTCGAACCTCCGGCCCCTGCCTCCCGAAGACAGTGCTCTACCAGGCTGAGCTATTCCCCGACCGATCGTTCACCCTTCCGAGGGAAGGGCGAGGCAGGAGCGCGCCTATAGGGACCGATGCGCGGGGTGGCAAGCGGGCTTTCGCATGTTCCGGCGCGAGGCTAGGGTGAGGCCATGGCCAGCGCTGTTCCCCGCATCGATTCTCCGGACGAAAGCCACTGGGAATGGCAATATCTCGATCTGATGCGCCGCATCTGGGAACAGGGCGACGAGCGGGTGGACCGTACCGGAGTCGGCACGCGCTCGGTGTTCGGGGCGGAATTGCGCTTCAATCTTTCCGGCGGCGCCATGCCGCTGCTCACCACCAAGCGGGTCTACTGGAAGACGGCGGCGCGCGAATTCCTCTGGTTCCTCACCGGCGAGACCAACATCCGCTCGCTTTGCGCGCAAGGGGTCGAAATCTGGACCGACTGGCCGCTCGCCCGCTACCGCAAGGAAAGCGGCGAGCAGATTTCGCGCGCGGACTTCTCGAAGCGAATCGTCGAGGACGAGGCCTTTGCCGCACGGTGGGGCGACCTTGGCCCGGTCTATGGCAAGCAGTGGGTCGATTGGCCGGTCTACGAGGAGGCTGGGCAGGGTCTTTACCGCAAGCGGGCGCAGGGCGTGAACCAGGTGGCGCAAGTTGTCGAAAGTCTGCGCAACAACCCGGGCAGTCGCCGCCATATCGTCGAAGGCTGGAACGTCGCCGAGCTTGACCGGATGGCCCTGCCGCCCTGCCACAAGAGTTACCAGTTCCACGTTTCCGCCGGCAATCGCCTTTCCTGCCTGCTCTATCAGCGCAGTTGCGACGTGGCGCTGGGCCTGCCGTTCAACCTGTTCGGCGCGGCGCTGTTCACCCGGATGCTCGCGCAACAGTGCGACTTGGAGCCGGGCGAACTGGTGTGGATGGGGGGCGATGTCCACCTTTATCTCAACCACACGGCGCTGGTGGAAGAACAGCTTTCGCGGCAGCCCCTCGGCATGGCCCGGATGGACCTGGCCCGGCGCCCTGACAGCATTTTCGATTACCGGTTCGAGGACTTCACGGTTTCGGGATACGAGCCGCAGGCGCATATTTCCGCGCCGGTGGCGGTGTGATTGACATTGGAGTTGGTTGAAATAATATAACTGGAACGTAAAACTTTCCGTCTCACCTGTGGGAGAGCGCAAGCGATGGCCAAGCGGCCGGCGAGACCGACACGGCGCGGCAGCAACCTGCCGCAGCTCTCGCTGCACGTGCCCGAACCGCATTACCGCCCCGGCGACAAGGTCGACTATTCCTGGCTGACGATACCGAAGGCGGGGGCGCAGCCGCGGCCGGACGAAAGCTGCCC
>JAYRPK010000230.1:0-7767 GCA_041911195.1 Novosphingobium sp.
CTGGCTGCAGCAGTCGATTCGGCTGCAGCAGGTGCTTCTTCCTTCTTCTGGCAGCCGGCCAGGGCGGCCGCCAGGGCACTGGTCGAAATCAAGGCAAATTTGCGCATTCGTTCCCCCTCTGGTTGTGGGACTCGGAAGCTAGTCGAAACTCAGTTCATTAAGCAATCGGGAAAATCGGGCCGGGCCGTCGTATGCGGCCTGCGCCTGCTCGATCCGGCCGAGTTTGCGTTCGGCGATGGCCAGGCCGCTCAACCGGTAAGAGACGATCGTTTCCGTCTGATAGGCATCTCGCGCTTCGCTAGTCCGGTCTCGATTTCCACGGAGAAGGGGTCGCCCCGCCCAGCAGCCGGTCTCACCAGTCCGAACAGCCATTGCCTTCCAACGCGGCAACCAAGTGGCGAGCCCGCTCGCGATCCTCGCTCGAATAGCTCAAAAAGACGGAAATGGCGGCCGTTTCGCCCGGATTGTCTGCGCTGACCGAGTCTATCGCGTCGCGCCACCGTTCGGATTGGGCCAAGGGCCCGTAGGCTATGCGAACAATTCCGGGGCGACAAAGGGGGCATGCAGCTCCGCACCAATCCGCCAGTGCCCTTGAGGCCGCGGGCTAGCCGCCCTGCGGCACTGCTCGGCGCGCAGGGCTTGGCGAGCGAGGAATAATGTCGTTAACTCCGCATTAGCCATATTCGCTTATCCGAACGAAACCACGTCCCACCGATCCTCGGCGCGACAAGGAGAATCCTTCATGCGCCTTGCGATGCTTGTTCTTGGCCTATTTCTCGCCGTGCCGGGCACGGCCCATGCAAGCCAGGGCAACATGACCGTGGCCGACTTCCTTGCCAGGGCCTATGTACTCAAGGCGCGCGGATTCACGGCCCTGTTCTCCGAGGACTACCGGCTGCTCAAGCGCGAGGCCGCGGCCGCGGCCAATGCCTATACCAGCCGGCTTGCCTCGGAACGCACGGCCGGCAGGCCGTCGAGTTGCCCGCCGCGCTCTGTAAAAGTCAATTCCGACTTGGTGATCGGCTACCTCGAAACATATCCGCATGCCGCGCGCGGCCGGACCAGCCTGGTGCAGGCGGTGACTGACTATTACCAGCGTAACTGGCCCTGTACGGGCGACACCCAGTTGGCGCGCTTCCCCAGGTAATCGCCGCGGCGGCTCTTGCGCCGGAGCCGGCCCGCAGCCTTGCTCAAGCCGGCAAAGCATGCCAGCCAACCCGAAACCATTCGGGGAGAGCACGCCATGTTCCTGACCGGACACATGCAGAATGCCTATGTCACGCACGATCTCGACAAGGCGATGGAGATCGTCGGCAACCGTTTCGGCATCGATAAGTTCGACCGCTTCGATCCCGATATGACCGTGCTGACGCCAAAGGGCGTCCAGCCGATGTCGAACCGGGTCGCTTCCTATTGGGCGGGCGGGCTCAACATCGAGATCATCCAGCCGGTATCGGGCTATGTCGACGACTATGTCGCCATGCTCCCGGCGGACAAGACCGACGCCGTGCCGCGCTTCCACCACATCTCGTTGCGCCGCGACGACGAGGCGGAAATGCGCGCGGAGATCGCCCGGCTGGGCCTGCCCCTGGCTTTCGAAGGGCCGGTCTCGATCAAGGACGCGATCCCCAGCCTGGTGTTCATCTACCTCGATGGCCGCCAGTCGATCGGCCACTATGTAGAATTCACCTGGAAGAGCCCCGAGGCCTGGAAGTACGTCGGCTGGCCGGAGGGACGGCCGGTCTGGTGAGGGTTTACCCCTGTAGCGACCAGCCACCCTCCACCCGCAGGGTCTGGCCGGTCGTGTAGGTGGCCTTCATCAGGTAGAGATAGGCCTCGGCGCATTCGCTGGTCTCGCCGACGCGGGGCAATGGCTGGCCGGCGAGGCGGTCTTCCTGGAACTTGCGGAAGTCGGGCGGGAGTTCGTCCCAGGCCTCAGTCCGGATGGCGCCGGGGCAGACGCCATTGACGCGGACCGGCGCGAGATCGACCGCCAGGCCCTTGACCAGGTGCTCGACCGCGCCCGACATGGCAACCGACAGCACCAGCCCCTTTTGCGGCCGATGTCCCGCCATGCCGTTGGTCAGGATCAGGGTGCCGCCCGGCGCCATGTGCCCAGCGCCGTGCTTGGCCACGGCCAGCGCGCCCCAGAACCGCACCTTGAAGATGTGACCGCCGGCGGCAAGGTCGATCTGCGAGAGATCGTCGTGATCGACGCCGATCCAGTCCGCGGCAGTGAAGGCAATGTGATCCCAGCTTCCCGACCGCGCGAAGAATGCCGCAACCTGCGCCTCGTCCCCCACGTCGAGAGTGACGCCTTCGCCTCCGCCCAGCCGCTCGACAGCCTGCCCCACCCGCTCGCCATTGCTCGAGGCTATGGTCACCTGCGCGCCTTCGGCAAGCGCCGCCCGGGCTACGCCGAAGCCGATGCCCGAAGAGCCGCCGATCACCAGAACGCGCTTGTTTTCAAGCGTCGCCATTTCTTCCTCCCGCCAAAATGAAAAGGGCCCCGGTTGCCCGGAGCCCCTTCATGGCCCGCAAGGGACCTTTGCTCAACCGTGCGAATCAGCCTTCGTAGTCGCCGCCGATCGAGGTGTTGCGCACCGGTGCCGCGGCAGTGATCCGCAGGGCTTCGGCCGACTGGCTGAGCGAGCCCATTTCATCGACTTCGTCGTCGTCCTCGGGCAGAACGCGCTGCAGCGAGGTGATCACTGTTTCCTTGAGCTGATCGGGCCGAACCGTCTCTTCGGCAATCTCGCGCAGGGCGACGACCGGGTTCTTGTCGCGATCGCGCTCAAGCGTGATTTCGGCGCCGCCCGAAATCTCTCGCGCGCGCTGCGCGGCAAGCAGGACGAGATCGAAACGGTTGGGAACCTTGTCGACGCAATCTTCGACAGTAACGCGCGCCATGGGGCACTCCGTGAAACGAGAATCCTCGGGGAAGCGGCGCAGCTAGGTAACAGGGGCGCAAAAGTCAAGGAAAACGCTTGCTGGAAACAGCGCGCCGCCGATATGCAGCAAGCATGGGAGATGGAGAGCAGAAAGGCGACGCACTCGCCGGGACCGGCCGCTGGCTTGAGGAATTCCGCGTGCACTGGCGCCCCTTGCTCGCCGCCTTTCTCGGCGTCGGCTCGGCGCTTTCGCTCAATACCTATATTCTCAGCGTCTTCGCGCCCTACCTGATCGGCGAATTCGGCTGGACCCGGGCGGAATGGGCGCTGCTCGGCATCGTCCAGCTTGCCATCAGCTTCTGCCTGCCGGTGGCCGGGCGGCTGACCGACATGTTCGGCGTGCGGCGGGTGGCCGCTGTCGGCGCGCTGACCTTTCCGGCGTTCCTTGTCGCAATCACCATGATGGACGGCAGCATCGAAACCTATTTCGCGATCTACCTGGCGCAGACGGTGGTCTGCTCGGTGACCACTTCGACGGTCTATACCCGGGTCGTCGCCGAAACCTACCGTGCGCGGCGCGGGCTGGCGCTGGGGCTGGCGAGCGCCGGGCCGCCGGTGATCGGGGCGCTGGGCGCGCCTCTGGTGTCTGCCTTTGTCGCGGAGCAAGGCTGGCGCGCGGGCTACCTGGCGGTGGCCGCCTTCTGCTTCCTCATGGCGCTGATCACGCTCGCGCTGCTGTCGCCGCAAGGGCAGGCGGCCGGCCGGCGCACGCCCGAAAAGAAGCGCGAAGGGGTCTATCGCGAAATATTCGCCATGCCGGTGTTCTGGCTGATGCTGGCCGCCGCGTTCCTGGTCAACACGCCCTTCACCGTCGCCACATCGCAGCTCAAGCTGGTGGTGCTCGAACAGGGCCTGGGTGATGCCACCGCGGCCTGGCTGGTGACGGTCTTCGCCGTGGCCTCGCTGGTGGGCCGGCTTATTTCGGGCGCCGCGCTCGATTATCTGTCCGCCCCCAGGATCGCGGCGATCAATTTCTCGCTGCCGGTGATCGGCCTGCTGATCCTTGCCTCGCCGCTCGATTCGACCCTGGCGGTGACAATTGCCATGACCTTGATCGGCCTTTCGTTCGGCGCGGAGGGCGACATCATGCCCTATCTGGTGACCAACCTGTTCGGCATCCGGGTCTACAGCACCGTGCTGGGCATGCTGATGGCGGCGATGGGCGGAGCCATGGCGGCGGGCAACGCCATGCTGGCATTCGCGCTAAACAGCGGGGGCACTTACAACCACTATTTCATGGCGGCGGCAGCCTGTTCCTTTGCTGGCGCGATGATCCTGCTGCTTTTGGGCAATCCGCGCTTTCGTTCGCCTTTCAGCGAGCCCGCAACAGCGCCATGAGCGCCGCGACGGGCGTCTCTTCCAGCGACAGCACTGCCGCGGCAATTTCCCGCGCCTGATCCTCCGGCACGGCCAGAGAGGCCGAGGCGAGGAACTTCGCCACCACCGCCGCCTCGTCCATAGCCAGTTCGCCCGCTCCGCTGTTGACCGGGACATGGCGGCGCAGCACGCGGCCGTCCTTCATCGTCAGCTCCAGCCCGCCGGAGAAGAATTCCGGGAAGCGCGTATCGGGATCGGCCACGCACTTTACCCGCGTGGCCAGCTCGCGCACCCGCTGGTCGGCGATGGCTTCGGGCCGCAGGTCGGGCAGGTTGAATGCCCCGCGCACCAGGCAGGCGGCGATCACGTGCTGGGCGGAGAACTTCACTTCGTATTCCGTGGTCGCCTGTTCCTTGGCCTCGGCCGGTTCGCAGACGATGTGCAGCGTCGGCTCGGCGAGGAAGGCCTTGACCGAGGCGATTTCGCGCCAGTCGATCTCGGCCTGCAGGGCGATCGCCGCATCGGCGCAACCGTGGATGAAGTGGCAGACCGGATAGGGCTTGAGCGCGGTATCGCCGAACTTCCACTCGCTGCCGAGGCCATCGACGATGTACCCGATATCCGCCTCCGCCCCGTGCAGATGGGTGTCGAACAGGCCGAACTTGCCTTCGTAGACCCGGCTAGGCCCCTTGAAGCCTTCGGAGGCCAACCGCGCCGCCGTGATTCCCGCCACCGCGCCCCAGCCCGGGTGGAAGCGCTTGGTCCAGGCGCCTTCCTCGAGGAATACCTGGATGCCCGAGGCGGTGCTGCCGGCGATGCCCTGTGCGCAGGTAATCTGGTCCTCGTTCAGCCCCAAGAGCTTGCCCGCGACCACCGCCGAGGCGAAGTGCGAGATGACGCCTGTGGCGTGATAGCCGACATGGTGAAACCCGCCTCGCGCCGCGCCGCCGGCGCGGATCGAGGTCTCGACGCCAGCGAGGAAGGCGGTGAGCATGTCCGCACCGCTGACGTCCAGCGCCTCACCCAGGGTCAGCGCCACCGGCAGGCTGGTCGCCGTGGCGTGGATGATGCTTTCGAGGTGGGTATCGTCGAAATCGAGGCCGTGGATGAGGATGCCGTTGAGCAACGCCGCATCGCGCAGTTGCAGCCGCTCTTCCCGGCCGACGACGGAACAGGTACCGGGAGAGCCCATCGCACGGACGCCCGCAGCGCACTTGCCAGCGAATTCCTGCGCGTTGGAGGCCAACCCGGCACCCAGCGCATCGAGGATGTGCAGCTTCGCTCGCGTGCGCACCGGTGCGGGCACGTCCTCCAGCCGAAGCGAGGCGGTGAGGCGGGCCAGTTGGCGGGAGGCAGATGGCATATCGGTCACAACCAATTCCTAAAACACCTCCCCGGAACGGGGAGGGGGACCTCCGCGAAGCGAGTGGTGGTGGGGTGCAATCAACCCGACAGAACCCCTCCACCACTACGCCTGCGGCGTGTGGTCCCCCTCCCCGTTCCGGGGAGGTTTTGCAAGAGCGGGCGTTGACAGCCCGCCCCCCGGCGACAAAGAGGCGCGCCAAGGAGACTCCAAGCCCATGGCCGAAACCTACCAGCTCTATATCGACGGAAAATGGCGCCCAGCTTCGGACGGCGCGACGATTCCCGCGATCAATCCCTATGACCAGTCGGTCCACGCCCACGTCGCCGTCGCCACTACCGACGACGTCGCCGAAGCCTGCGCCGCCGCCCGCCACGCCTATGACAGCCACTGGAGCAAGACCACGCCCGGCCAGCGCGCCGCGCTGATGAACAGGCTGGCCGACCTGATCGACGCCAATGCCAAGGAGCTGGCCCTCCTCGAGACCGTCGACAACGGCAAGGTCATCCGCGAAACCTCCAGCCAGATGACCCAGGCCGCCCGCCTGTTCCGCTACTACGCCGGCTGGGGCGACAAGATCACCGGCGATTTCATCCCGCTGGACCAGGGCGACACCAATGGCCTGATCGTGCGAGAAGCCTATGGCGTCGTGGCCTGCATCACTGCCTGGAACTCGCCGATCGCGATCCTGTGCAACACGCTTCCGGGCGCGCTGGCTGCCGGCAACTGCGTCATCGTCAAGCCCAGCGAGCATGCCAGCACCACCACGCTGGAGATCGCCAAGCTGTGCGAACAGGCGGGCTTTCCCGCCGGCGTCGTGCAGGTCGTCACCGGCGCAGGCCCGACCGGCGCGGCGCTGACCGGCAGCGCGCTGATCGACAAGGTCAGCTTCACCGGCTCGCCCGGCGTCGGCCGCATGATCGCCGGAGCCGCCGCCGCGAACCTCAAGTCCTGCGCGCTGGAGCTGGGCGGCAAGAGCCCGAACATCGTGTTCGACGATTGCGATTTCGACCGCGCGCTGATCGGCGCGCTGGCCGGCATCTTCGGCGCGACGGGGCAGACCTGCATCGCCGGCTCGCGCCTCCTCGTCCAGCGCGGCGTCTATGACCGCATGGTCGAAGGCCTCGCCGCCCGCGCGACGCAGATCAAGATGGGCGACCCGCGCTTGCCAGAGACCGAAATGGGCACCGCGGCGAACGAGCCGCAGTTCAACAAGATCCTCTCCTTCATCGAAGCCGCCCGGGGCGACGGCGCGCGCCTCGTCGCCGGCGGTGGCCGGGCGGACGGGCCGGGCCTCGAAAAGGGCTTCTTCGTCGAGCCCACCATCTTCGCCGATGTGCGCAACGACATGAAGGTGGCGGCCGAGGAAATCTTCGGCCCGGTCCTCTCGATCATCCCCTTCGACGACGAGGAAGAGGCGGTGCAGATCGCCAACGACACGCCCTATGGCCTCGCCTCCGGCGTCTGGTCGCAGGACATCAACCGCTGCATGCGGATGATGCGGGCGATCCGTTCGGGCGTCGTCTGGGTGAACACTTACCGCGTCGCGAGCTCGCAGCTGCCATTCGGCGGCATGAAGAACTCCGGCTACGGCCGGGTGCGCGGCCATGCCGGCGTGCTCGAATGGCTTCAGACCAAGACCGTGTTCATCGACTACTCGGGCGACAAGCGCGATCCGTTTGCGATGAAATTCTAAAAGGGCGCGTCCCATGACCTATCTCGTCGCCGACAACCTCGCCAATGCCTCCGCCGGGCAGCGCTTCCGCCAGCTGGTCGAGCGGCCGGGCATCCTGCAGCTTCCAGGCGCCTACAACGGCCTGTCGGCGCTACAGGCCAAGGCGGCGGGGTTCGAGGGGCTGTACCTCTCGGGCGCGGCGATGACGGCGTCGATGGGCCTGCCGGACCTGGGCGTCATCACGGTCGACGAGGTCTGCTTCTTCATTCGCCAGATTGCCCGCGTCTCGCAGCTTCCGATCCTCGCCGATGGCGACACCGGGTATGGCGAAGCGCTCAACGTCATGCAGATGGTGCGCAAGTTCGAGGAGGCCGGCGCCGGCGCGGTGCAGATCGAGGACCAGCTGCTGCCCAAGAAGTGCGGCCACCTCTCCGACAAGAAGCTCGCCCCGGCCGAGGACA
>JAYRPK010000231.1:0-4250 GCA_041911195.1 Novosphingobium sp.
ATCCGCGCCGGATCTCTTGGCGCCTGCTATCTCTCCGTGCTGTTGCACCTGGCCGTGCGCGACCGGATCCGCAAGGACGGCCTGCCCCGCCCCCTCTGCGTGATGACCGGCTGCGTCGGCGTCTACCCCTTTTTCGATGCCCCGGCGATGAGCAGCATCGAGTGCCTCGACGGCGGCTTCCTGGGCATGGAAGAACTGGCCCCGGCTCGCAAGCAGAGCAAACAGGCCGAAGAGGAAGAAGCCGCCGAGCCGGAGGATTCGTTCGGCAGCCTGCTCAGCCTGACCGGCCGCATCGCCAAGAAGAAGATGGTCATGGAGCTCGACGAGGAAGAGACCGCGGCCGCTTCCCGTCAGTTCGAAATGGCAAGCGCCCACCAGCTCGCAGAAGCCGGCGAAGCGCCTCCCCGGACCGGCGCTCCCGACTTTTCCGCCTATGCCTTCGAGGACGACGGGGCATCGCCGCCGCCCGAAGACGACGACTGGTCGGACATTCCCGACAGCCCGAGCTTCTCCGATTCTCCGTTCGACAAGGACATGGACGATTGGTTCTCCAAGTCCGGCCAGGAAGACATGCCGAACCGCGACGAAGAGGGCGAGGTGACCTTCCCGATCGCGGACGTGGCCTCCGGCTGGAACATCGAGGAAGCCGCGACCGCCGAGCCCGGTTACAGCGAAGAACCGCTCGAACAGCTCGCGCCCGAGCAGATCCTGGAGCAAGAACCGGACATCGGGGAAGACGAATATGACTTCCCGGGATTGCCACAAGACGTTCCCCACCCCGACGCGGCCGGCTATATTCCGCCACCGCCGCCTGTCGGTCACGGCCTGCGCGCCCGGCTCGTCCAGTCCGCCCAGCCCGTGGCGTCGCGAAGGGAAGGACCTTTTGGCGCCTTGGTCCGCCTTATCAGTTGGATCAGGCGCAAGCTTCCCTGAAGGTGCCCCCGGACACAGGCCCTGCCTCGCCACCCGGCGGCAATGACGGCTTGGACTCAAACGGCAATTTGCCCCATTCTCCCCGACACAAAAGGCACAAGCCGAGTCGAGGGAGAGTTCAATGGCCGAAGCAATGCTCGCGCCCGATATCGAGGACATGTTCGATATCGAGGAAGACGCCATCCGCAGCGGATCTGGCGTCATCGCCGATCCCTATCCGTTGTGGGCGGACATGCTGCGCCAGGCCCCGGTCCATGAAGGTCCGCTGGCCGGCCTGATGGGCCTGCCGCTCGATGCCGGTGTGATGTACCATCCCGGGCACCGCTATTTCTCGGTCCTGTCGTTCCAGGGAGTGAGCGAGGTCTTCACCCGCAAGGACGATTTCGATTCGGGCTTCTACCGCGACACCGGCACTTTCACCGACGCAATCCTGGGCATGGACGGGCCAAGGCACCGCAAGTTCCGCGACGTCATCCAGACCTGGTTCCAGCCCGACGCTGCGAGCAGCTGGTGGCGGGAAAGGATCATCGCGCCCTTGGTCGATGAACTGGTCGGCGCTTTCGAAAACGACGCGAGCGCCGATCTCAATTCACAGCTTTTCGCCCGCCTGCCGATGCGCACCGCCACCGAAGGCTTCGGTCTTTCGGCCCAGGAAGGGCTGGACTTCCGCCGCTTCATCCTCGGCACCATGGCCCACGACGCGACGCCGCAGCAGAAGGGCGCGGCGATGCAGGCCGCCAATGCGATCCTGGAGCGCGTCATTCGTGAACGCCAGGCCGCGCCGC
The DNA here is from genome assembly GCA_041911195.1 of Novosphingobium sp. Taxonomy (GTDB): domain Bacteria; phylum Pseudomonadota; class Alphaproteobacteria; order Sphingomonadales; family Sphingomonadaceae; genus Novosphingobium. The sequence goes on from JAYRPK010000231.1 coordinate 1,719, forward strand.
AGGACGACATCATCTCGCGGCTGGTCGAGGCCGAACTCGATGACGAGGATCTGGGCAAGCGCAAGCTGACGGTGGCGGAAGTCGCATCCTATTGCCGGTTGATCGTCTTTGCCGGCGGCGGCACCACCTGGAAGCAACTAGGTATCACTACCTATGCCCTGCTCAACCATCCCGACCAGCTCGAAGCCGTGCGGGCCGATCGCTCGCTGTTGCCCAAGGCCATCCTCGAATCGGCGCGCTGGTATCCCAACGACCCGATGTTCCCGCGCAAGGCCAGGCGCGACACCATGCTGGAAGGCGTGGCGATTCCCGAAGGCGCGGTGATGCACCTGTGCCTCGGCTCCGCCAACCGCGATCCCGCCCGCTGGGAACGGCCAGACCAATTCGACCTGTTCCGCCCGGTCCAGCGCTCGGTCGCCTTTGCCGCCGGAGCCCATTCCTGCCTTGGCCAGCATGTCGCCCGCGAGGAAATGCTGGGCGCGCTTAACGCGCTGCTCGATCGCTTTCCGAACATCCGCTGGGATCCGGCATACCCGGAGGCGAAGCTGAGCGGCAGCCTGCTCAGCCGCGGCCCCGGCCCGCTGCGCGTGCTGTTGCGGTAATGGTTCGGGAAGCCAGCCCAAGGTGAGCCGCCTCGACACTGCCATGAACATCGCGGCGCTGGCCGGCATGGCGCGCAGGCGGCTGCCCAGGGGCCTGTTCGAATACATCGACCGCGGCGCCGAAGACGAAGTGACGCTGCGCGAGAATGCCGATAGCATCAAGCGCGTGTTCCTGCGCCAGAGAGTCGCGGTGGACGTCTCGGCGCGCAGTCCCGCGACCAGCCTGTTCGGCGTGGCCCAGTCCATGCCGATCGGCATCGGCGCGACCGGGCTTGCCTCGCTGTTGCAGCGCGACGGCGAAACCAGGTTGGCCAGGGCAGCGGCGCGGGCGGGGGTGCCTTTCACCATCGGAACCAGCAATTTTTCCGCGCCTGGACCCTTGCGCGAGATCTGCGGCGACCTGCTGTGGCGGCTGATCTATCCCAACAAGCGGCGCGAGATCACCGAGCATCACCTGGCGCAGGCGCGCGACGCGGGCATCCGCACCGTGGTGCTGACCATGGATTCGCCGGTCACCGGCAACCGCGAATACCTCAAGCGCAGCGGCTTCCAGCCGGGCGGCACGAACCTTCACACCTGGGCGCAGATCGCCGCCGCGCCGCACTGGCTGCTGGGCACCCTGCTGCCCTACCTGCTTTCGGGCGGCTTTCCCGAAATGGCGCACATGCCCCAGGGCGAGCGGCGCTTCATGGGCGGCACCTTTTCCTGGGCTTCACTTGCCGACGACTTCACCTGGCAGGACGTTCGCGCGGTGCGCGAGGCGTGGAAAGGCAACCTAGTGCTCAAGGGCATCTCGACCGCGGAAGATGCGATCGAGGCGGCGCGGTGCGGGGTCGATGGAGTGATCGTTTCCAACCATGGCGGCCGAGTGCTCGATGGTTGCATCCCATCCTTCGTGGCGCTGCCCGAAGTGGTCGAGGCGGTTGCGCCCAAGGTTACAGTCATGGTCGATGGCGGGTTCACGCGCGGTAGCGACGTGCTGAAAGCGCTGGCCTTGGGCGCATCGTGCGTCTTCGTCGGCCGCGCGACGCTATTCGGGCTGGCGGCTGGCGGCGAGGCAGGCGTCGACCGCGCGCTCGCCATTTTTTGCGAGGAGATCGACCGGGCCATGGCCTTGCTGGGCTGTCGTTCGGTCGGGGAGATCGGCCGGGAGCATGTCACCCTGGCATAGGGCAATTGCCTGGCGGAAGAGGCAGGAGTCGAACCTGCCGGACACGCTTGGCGCCTCCCGCCGGATTTGAAGTCCGGGCGCCCCACCGGGGACGTTTCTCTTCCACCGCCCCGGCTAGGGCAAGCTGGCGAGAAGGTCCAGTTGCGCGATGAAGCCCGCTTCGTCTTCCAGGCAGCGCAGGTCGAGCAGCAGCCGGTCGGAAGCGATCCGGCCGATCACCGGAACCGGCAGGGCGGCGAGGCGTTCCGCCAACCTCTGCAAGGCCGCGCCCGACTTGCGCCCGCCCGGTTGCAGGGCAAGGGCCAGGCTGGGGATGCTCTCGGCCGGCAGCGACCCGCTGCCTGCCTGCCCCGAAACTTCGATCGCATCGACTTTCCAGCCCGTGCCCAGCGCCTCGGCCAGCCGGGGCGCCAGGCGCCCCGCCAGCGCCGACAGTTCGGCGAGTGGCCGCGTCAGCAATCGCAAGGTGGGCAGCTCGCGCGCTAGCAGATCGGGGCTGCGATAGGCGCGCAAGGTGGCATCGAGCGCGGCCAGGGTGATCTTGGACAGGCGCAGGGCGCGCTTCAGGGGATGCTTGCGGATGCGGGCGATCAGGTCCTTGCGGCCGGCGATCAGCCCGGCTTGCGGCCCGCCAAGCAGCTTGTCACCGCTGAACGTGACCAGATCGGCCCCGGCCGCCAGCACCTCGCGAACCACCGGTTCCTTCGGCAGGCCATATTGCGCCAGGTCGACCAGGTTGCCCGCGCCCAGATCGACCAG
>JAYRPK010000232.1:0-4250 GCA_041911195.1 Novosphingobium sp.
CCCCGCAGGCGCTGGTGCCGATGGTCAAGGACGAACACCCCCAGGCGATCGCCGTCCTGCTGGTCCAGCTCGATCCCGAAGTCGCCGCCGAAGTGCTGCATGCCCTGCCCGCTTCGGTGCAGCCCGAAGTGGTCCATCGCATCGCCACGCTCGGCCCTGTTACTGCCGAGGCTCTGGCCATGCTGGAGGAACTGATCGCCCGCCGGTTGGAGGAGAGCCACGGACATTCCGCCTTCGCCATGGGTGGACCGCGCGAAGCGGCCGACATCATCAACAATTCCGGCAAGGCCATGGAAAAGCGCGTCCTCCCCGAGATCGCCAAGCTGGACAAGGCGCTGGCCCGGCAGATCGAGGGCGAAATGTTCAAGTTCGAGCACCTGTTCGTGCTCGATCCGCAGGCCATGGGTGCCCTGTTGCGCGAAGTGGACAACGATACGCTGATCGACGCACTCAAGGGCATCGCCGAGGACGAGCGCGAATGCTTCTTCCGCGCCATGTCCAGCCGCGCCGCCGACGGCGTGCGCGACGAGATCGCCTCCAGGGGCAGGGTGAAGCTTGCCGATGTGGTCGAATCGCAACGCCAGATCGTCGCCGCCGCACGCAGGCTGGCGGCGGAAGGCACCATCGTGTTCGGCGCGGCGGGCGGCGAGGACGACTATGTCTGAGCTTGGGCCATGGGCGCTGGCGGAGCTGGCCGGCCCGGCCGAATTCCGCAGCGACCTGCGCTTTGCGCCTGCCGAAATCACAGAGCCTGCGCCCCAGATGCCGGTCGAGCCGGAGGATCCGCTTGCCCTTGCCTGGCAGGAAGGCTTTACGGCCGGCATGGCCGAAGCGCAGGCCCTTGCCGCCGCCGAAGCCGAAGCGCTGGCCGCCGCGCGTGAAGGGCTGGAACTGAACTTCGTCCGGCTCGACAAGCATATGGCCGAGGCATTGCGCCAGCGCCTGCACGACACAGTCGCCGCGCTTTGCGAATCCGCGCTCGCCCCGCTGGCGCTCGATGGCGATGCGCTGGGCCGCCGCATCGAGCGCGCCGTCGCCCTGCTGCAACGCGCCGGCGACCAGCGCACCATCCGCCTCCATCCCGATGACGTGGCCCTGGTTTCGGACAGGTGCCGCGCCGACTGGACCTTCGTGCCCGACGCCTCGCTGGCGCGCGGCGCGCTGCGCATCGAAACCGCCGACGGCGGCGTCGAGGACGGCCCCGCGCAATGGCGCCAGGCCATCGCCGAGGCGCTCGAATAATGATCGAGACCGCTGCCAGCCTGCTCGATCGCTTCGCCGAGGTACCACTGTCGCTGCCGCCACGCCGCTATGGGCTGGTGGCCGCCTGCGACGGCGGCCTGCTCGAAGTGACCGGGCTTTCGGTGCCGGTCGGCGCGCTGTGCCGGGTAACGCATGGCGCAGAAGCTTCGCGCGCGGCCGAAGTCATCGGCTTTCGCAACGGTCGCACGCTGGCGATGCTGCTGGGCGATTCCGTCATGCTGCGCCCCGGCGCGCGGGTGCGGCCCGAAGGGCGGCCCGGGCTGCTGCCGGTGGGCGAGGCGTTCCTGGGCCGCGCGGTCGATGGCGAAGGCAATCCGATCGACGGCGGCGAGCCGATCCACGCCCAGGCGCACTGGCCCGGCGGCGGAATTCGCAGCAGCGCGCTCGATCGCAGCGGGGTTCGCCAGCCCTTCGATACCGGCGTTCGCGCGCTCAATGCGCTCACCACCTTCGGGCTTGGCCAGCGGATCGGCATCATGGCCGGATCAGGTGTCGGCAAATCGGTGCTGCTCGACATGATCGCGCGCGGGGCCGAAGCCGACGTGGTGATCGTCGGCCTGATCGGCGAGCGAGCGCGCGAGGTTTCCGATTTCGTCGAGCGGCACATGGGCAAGGAGAAGCGCGAGCACACCGCCGTCATCGCGGTTCCCGCCGATCACGCGCCCAACCTGCGCCTGCGCGGCGCCATGCTGGCGACGAGCCTTGCCGAATATTTCCGCCACCACGGCCGCCGGGTGCTGCTGATCATGGACAGCCTGACTCGCATCGCCCACGCCGCCCGCGAGATCGGCCTGCTACTGCGTGAGCCCGGCGCGGCGCGCGGCTATCCGCCGTCGGCCTTGGCGACGATCACCAAGCTGGTCGAACGCGCTGGCAATTCGGCCGCCTCGGGCGGATCGATCACCGGCGTCTACACAGTGCTGGCCGATGGCGACAACCAGGACGATCCGGTGGTCGATACGGCCCGCTCGATCCTCGACGGGCACGTCGTCCTTTCGCGCGAGCTGGCCCAGCGCGGCCAGTATCCGGCGATCGACATCGCCGCCTCGCTCAGCCGGGTGATGAACGATATCGTCATGCCCGAGCAGGCCCGCCAGGCCCGCCTGTTTCGCGCCCTGTCCGCCAGCTACGAGGAAAACCGCGATCTCGTGCTGATGGGGGCCTATCGCAACGGCGCAGACCCGCAGCTCGACCGCGCGATCGCCATGCACCAGCAACTGACCGGCTTCCTGCAGCAAGACGCGGGCCAGGTCGTGCCGCTCGGCGACAGCTTCGCCGCGCTGGGCGCGCTGCTTTCCGATGCAGGCTGAACGCCGCCGGCTGGTCCGCCTCGGGCGGATCGAGCGTCTGCGCGGCCTGGCCAAGCAGGCCGCAGCGCTGCAGGCCGCCGAGGCCGAAAGCACCCGCCGGCAACTGGAAGGATTGGCCGAACGCGCACGCCTGCTGGCGCATGACTATGCCGCTCGCAACGAAGCGCGCGATGGCGCTGCCCTGCGCCAGACCGGGCACTTTGCCGAGGGCCTGCAACGCATCGCCCAGAGCACCGCCGGCGACGCCGCCCAGGCCCGCCAGCTTGCCGACGCCAAGCTTGCCGTGCTTGCCGCCGCCGAGCGCGAGCGCGCCGCAGTCGAGGATCGCATCGACGCCAAGGCCCGGGAACTGGCCAAGCGGGAAACTGGCACGGGTCTTGAATAGTCCCCGTCACGAGTTTCTCCAGGACCAGTCATCGATGATCCAGATTTCCGCCTTGCCTGCCACTGCCCTGCCGATTGCTGGCGACCAGCCTTTCGAACCGGGCACGGAATCGCGGATTTCCGAGGAATTCGCCGCGATCCTGGCAATGCAGGCCGGACCGCCGAGCCCCATGCCCGAAGCAATAGGCGAAAATTTCGCGCAGCAAGCGGCAAGCTCCCTGTCGCTGACCGGCAATCCGGGCGGCAAGATCCTGCCGGTTGCCGGATTGCCTGCCGATCCGGCCGAGGAAGTGCAGCCCGAACTGGCAGTGCCCTACCTCCCGTTCCTTGCGCCCGCCGCCCCGATCCAGCCCGCAGCCGCGCCGAACGACGAAGTCACGTTGCCTGAACCCTGGGCCGTTCAGCAGCTTGCCCTGCCGCAATCCTTCTTCGGCGCGGTGACGAGTTTCGCCGGCCAGCCAAAGCGCCTCGACCTCCTCGCCGCATCCACTACCTTGCCGGGAACGCCCATGGCCGTGCCCACCGCTCGCCCTATCGCCATGCCGGCCATCGTCATCGAGCCGGAGAGTGTAGCCACGGCATTTTCCCCGGCCGCGGTCGAAATGCGCATGCCGCTGGCGAGCCCTGCCGCATCTTCCAACGTTCTGACGGCTGATGCCCAGATGGGCACCGCGATGCGAATCGCCATGTTGCCAGGCGCGCCCGCATCATCCTCGCCAGCGCCGTCCGGCGACGGTGCGGCGCTGGCGCAGTCTTCCGTTGCATCCGCGCTGGCCGGTATCGGCAAGGAAGGCCGGCCGCAGGCCGCCGGTACGCGGTTGCCGTCAATACCAATCGTGAAGGGCGATGCCGACCGGCCGTCCGAACCGGCATTGAGCTCGCGGGCCGACATCCGCTCGACCGGCGAAGAGGCAGCCATGACCATTGCCGCTGACGCGCCGCAAGCGGTGACCGCGCCAACGCAGGAGCGCGCGACGCAAGCCCCCTCGGTCTCCGCCACCGCCGCCACGCTTTCGAACCACCGCGCTGAAGCACCCACTGACTTTTCCACCCTGGTCGACCGCCTGGTGGCCGCCCGCGAGGCCGCGCAGGGATCTCTTGGCGCGCAGGCCGTCCATGCCGCCCTGGCCCATGCCGAATTCGGCAAGGTGTCGCTGCGCTTCGAACAGCAGGACGGCGCGCTCAATGTCGCCATGGCCAGCGCCGACCCGGATTTCGCCCGCAGCGTCCTGGCCGCCGCGCCCCAGCAAGAGGCGGGCAACAGCGACTCTCGCGGCCAGGCCGGACGGCAGG
>JAYRPK010000233.1:0-6947 GCA_041911195.1 Novosphingobium sp.
ATGTCGAGAGGTGCCTGGGGCTGGAGCAGGCTGCCAACGCCCACGCCATGAACCCGCCACTCGCCCTCGCCAATGCGCTCCACCTGCGCCCCCATCGCGCGCATCGCGGCGGCTGTCGCCAGCACGTCCTCGCCTTCGAGCAATCCCGAAATCTTCGCTTCGCCCACAGCCAGCGCGCCCAGCATGATCGAGCGGTGGCTGATCGACTTGTCGCCGGGCACGCGAATCGTGCCTTTCAGGGAACCGGCGGGCAGGAAGCGGCGAGGCCGTTTTTCTTGGGAGGGGCTGTTTGACACGCGCGGGCTTTTGACAGCGAGGCCCCGCTATGGCAAGGCGCGCCGCCTGTTGGGGTCAGGTCGCTTGATTCCGGCGCATATCGTCACCATCAACGCGAAAGTTTACGGCCCTCGAACCGGGGCCAGCACGAGGAATTGCAATGGCCAAGCCAGAATGGGGCGCCAAGCACGGCTGCCCGAAATGCGGCACCCGCTTTTATGACCTGGGCAAGGACGATCCCGTCACTTGCATCGATTGCGGCTATGCCTGGCATCCCGAGCCGGTGCTCAAGTCGAAGCAGCCGATTCCCTATGAGGAAGTGCAGCAGAAGACCGAGGAAGTGGCGGACGTTGATCTTGCCGAAGAGGATCTGGACATCGACGACGACGGCGATTCGCCCGACAACGATGTCGATCTTGGCGGCGATGAGGATCTTGGCGTGGGCGTTGGCGACGACGACGGCGATCACGAGAATTAAACCTCTTGCCTTCAAGTTGCGTCGCAACTAGAGGGCTGCGTCCCGGCATCAGGCCGGGGTGACGGTTGGCCTCCCAGGGCCGGCCGGTTGGATTGGAACGGGGCCGTAGCTCAGCTGGGAGAGCGCTACAATGGCATTGTAGAGGTCAGGGGTTCGATCCCCCTCGGCTCCACCAACCCAAAGTAAAGAGTACCTGCAGCTTACGCTGGCCGACGAGGTTTCGTCCGCCGGCGTTTTCCGCGTTTGGAGCGAATAGGCCAATGTTCGATACACTGTCAGACCGTCTCGGCGGCGTGTTCGACAAGCTCAAGGGGCGCGGCGCGCTTCGTGAGCAGGACGTTCGCGACGCCATGCGCGAAGTGCGAATCGCCCTGCTCGAGGCCGATGTCGCTCTCCCGGTCGTCCGCCGCTTCATCGACCAGGTGACGGAAGCAGCCGTCGGCCAAAGCGTGCTCAAGTCAGTCACGCCGGGCCAGCAGGTCGTCAAGATCGTCAACGATGCGCTGGTCGAGATGCTGGGCGGGGACACTCCCGCCGAGCTCGATCTTGCTGCAACGCCCCCCGTGGTCATCATGATGGTCGGCCTGCAGGGCTCGGGCAAGACGACGACCACCGCCAAGCTCGCCAAGCTGCTCAAGGAAAAGCAGGGCAAGAAGGCGATGATGGCCTCGCTCGACGTCAACCGCCCCGCCGCGCAGGAACAGCTGGCGGTGCTCGGCGAGCAGGTCGGCGTTGCCACCCTGCCGATCATTGCCGGCCAGCAGCCGGTCGAGATCGCCACCCGCGCCTTGCAGTCCGCCAAACTCCAGGCGATCGACGTGCTGCTGCTCGACACCGCAGGGCGGCTGCATGTCGACCAGGCGCTGATGGACGAAATGAAGGCGGTCGCGGCCGTCTCCAATCCCCGGGAAACGCTGCTGGTCGTCGATTCGCTGACTGGCCAGGATGCGGTCAACGTCGCCCAGAGCTTCGGTGGCCAGTGCGAACTGACCGGCGTGGTGCTTACTCGCATGGACGGCGATGCACGTGGCGGCGCGGCGCTTTCGATGCGCGCGGTCACCGGCAAGCCGATCAAGTTCGCCGGCACCGGCGAAAAGATCGACGCGCTTGAGCCGTTCCGCCCCGCTTCAGTCGCCAGCCGCATCCTCGGCATGGGCGACATCGTCTCCATCGTCGAACGCGCCGCGGCGACGATCCAGGAGGAAGAAGCCGAGCGCATGGCCGAGCGCATGTCGCAGGGCAAGTTCGACATGAACGACCTGCGCAGCCAGCTTCGCCAGATGCAGAAAATGGGCGGCCTCGGCGCGCTCGCCGGCATGCTTCCCGGCATGAAGAAGGCCAAGCAGGCGATGCAGCAATCGGGCATGGACGACCGCGTGCTGCTGCGCATGGACGCGATCATCGGATCGATGACCCCCAAGGAACGGACCCGGCCCGACCTGCTCAACGCCAAGCGCAAGATCCGCGTGGCCAATGGCTCGGGCACCCAGGTTCAGGACGTCAACAAGCTCATCAAGATGCACCAGGAAATGGAGCGCGCGATGAAGCAGATCAAGAAAATGGGCGGACTCAAGGGCTTCGCCAAGCTGCTGGGCGGCGGTGGCGGGGGCGGCCCGGACCTGGGCGGCCTTGGCGGCATGGGCGGCGGCGCCGGCGGCCTTGGCGGTGGCGCCCTGCCCGGCCTGGGCGGCGGCATGCCGGGCCTGGGCAACATGCCCGCGAACATGAACGATCTTCTCAAGAAACGCTGAAACTTCAAGAATTTGAAAGAAAGGTAACTAAACCATGTCCGTTTCCATCCGGCTCTCGCGCGGCGGTTCCAAGAAGCGCCCGTATTATCGCGTCGTCGTCTCCAACAGCCGTAGCCCCCGAGACGGCAAGTACCTCGAGCAGCTGGGCACCTATAACCCGCTGCTCGCCAAGGACGACGAAAACCGCGTCCGCCTGGTCGAGGACCGCGTGCGCTACTGGCTCGGCGTCGGCGCCCAGCCGACCGACCGCGTCGCCCGCATGCTCGACAAGGCCGGCATCAAGGAACGCGCCGCAACCAACAACCCCAAGAAGGGCGAGCCCGGCCAGAAGGCCAAGGACCGCGCCGAGGACAAGGCCGAGAAGCTGCGTGAGGCCGAAGAGGCTGCCCGCGACGCCGCTGCCGCTCCCGCGCCCGAGCCTGAAGCCGAAGTGGAAGTCGAAGCTGCCGCCGAAGCTCCGGCCGAGGAAGCCCCTGCTGCCGAGGCCGCCGCTGAAGAAGCCGCCCCCGCCGAGGAAGCCCCTGCTGCCGAAGCCGCTGCCGAGGAAGCTCCCGCCGAAGCGGCGAGCGAAGAGCAGAACGAAGGCTGACCCGGTTTGGACCCTGACCGTCCCGTCACGCTCGCCGCGATCGCCGGCGCGCATGGCGTGGCGGGCGAGGTCCGGCTCAAGCTGTTCGGCGATGGGCTTGCCGGCCTGAAGCGCCAAAAGGCGTTCAATGGCGGCAAGCTAATGCTCGAAAAGCTGCGCGACGACGGCAAGGGCGGCGCCATCGCCCGCTTTGCCGGCCTTGCCGACCGCAATGCCGCCGAACTGCTGCGCGGCACCGAACTGACCGTCCTGCGATCGGCCCTCCCCCCGATCGCCGCCGACGAATATTACCACGCCGACCTGATCGGCCTGCCCTGCCTGCTGGAAAATGGCGAGCCGATCGGCACATGCATCGCGGTCGAAAATTTCGGCGCGGGCGATGTGCTCGAAATCGAGAAGGCGGACGGCAAGCGCTTCATGGTGCCGATGCGCGCGGAGGCCGTACCCGATTGGGACGGCGCGCGGATCGTGATCGCGCCCGGCTGGGAAGGATAGCGCGAGAGTGGCGGACCACGCGCCCTGCCCCGATCATCCGGTCTGGCGCGCGCTGCAGGCTTACCACATCGGCCCGGAAGACTCGACGCTTCCCTTCGCCAGGCGGCTTGCCCGCGAGAACGGCTGGACGCCGCAACACGCAGAACGAGTGATCGAGGAATACAAGCGCTTCTGTTTCCTTGCCGTCGTCGCCGGCTTCGAAGTGACTCCTTCCGATCCGGTCGACCAGGCCTGGCACCTCCACCTGACCTACAGCCGCGACTATTGGGATCGCTTCTGCCCCGAAGTGCTCGGCTGCAAGCTGCACCATGGTCCCACCAGAGGCGGCCCGGAGGAGCGCGGGCGGCATTTCGGGCAATATGCCGCAACGCTGAAGGCCTATGAGGCCACATTCGGCCCCGCGCCGGCGGACATCTGGCCGCAAGCCAGCGACCTGCTCAACGATTCCGCCCGCGCGCGCCGGGTGCATCCGCGCGAAGGAATAGTCCTGCCGCGCAAGCACTTCAGAGGCCTGATCGCTGCGCTGGCGCTTTCGATATTGGCGTGCATAGTGCTGCTCATGGGGAGAATGTGACCATGGGACTTGGACCTCTAGACCTGCCCGGCCCGCAATTCCTGGGGCTTTACGCGGTACTGCTGGTGCTCGCCGTGGTCCTGGGAATCGCGATCCCGCGCATGCTGCGGCCAGCCGGAACGCCCGCGCCAGTGACGGACGAGGACGAGCTGGCCTATCTGGCCGGGGGCGAGACGCGGCTGACGGAAAGCGTGACCGCGCGACTGCTGGCATCGGGCGCGATTGCCATGGAAGGCGCACGGCGCTTTGCGATCCTGCGCCATGACAATGCGAAGTCGCCGGGCGAAGTCGCGGTGCTCTCGCTGCACTCACCCGCCAGTTGGGGCCAGATCGCCAATGCCGTTAGGCCGCACGCACAGACCATTGCCGAGCGGCTCGCCCGCCGCGGCCTGTTGCTAACGCAAGCCGAGCAGGCGCGAATACGTTTGCTGCAAACCGCTCCTTACCTTTTGCTGCTGGCCTTTGGCGGGACCAAGCTTGCCATTGGAATTTCGCGCGACAAACCCGTCGCCATCCTGGCGGCTCTGCTGGTCATTACGGCAATTGGTGCGATCATTCGCTATGCGAACCTGAACCGTCGAACCGGGGCGGCTATCGGCGCGGTAAAGTCGGTTCAATCCGGCAGCGACCGCCTGCGCAGGGCGCCGGACGAAAGCGAATCAGGCATGGCGGTCGCCTTGTTCGGCACTGGCGTATTGGCCGGGTCGGCCTTTTCCGAGTTGCACGACCTGCGCTCAAGCAACTCCGGCAGCAGCGACAGCGGCGGCGATTCGGGATGCAGCAGCGACAGCAGCAGCGGTTGCAGCAGCGACAGCGATGGCGGTGGATGTGGTGGTTGTGGCGGCGGGGATTAGCGCCAACGGATCGTTTGCACTCCCGGCCCTGTTCTGGAAAAGCAGCGGGCAATGACCTTCTCCGCCACCATCCTTACTCTCTACCCGGAGATGTTCCCCGGCCCACTGGGCCATTCGCTCGCGGGCCGCGCGTTGACGGAAGGCGTGTGGTCGCTCGATACCGTCCAGATTCGCGACTTCGCCATCGACAGGCACCGCACGGTGGACGACACGCCGGCCGGCGGCGGCGCAGGCATGGTGCTGCGGGTCGACGTGCTGGCAGCGGCTGTGGACCATGCGGCGGCGATGCACCCGGGCGTGCCGATCCTTGCCATGACCCCGCGTGGCAGGCCGCTGACCCAGGCCCGCGTCCGCGAGCTGGCCGCGGGGCCCGGGGTCATCGTGCTGTGCGGCCGCTTTGAAGGTTTCGACGAGCGGATTTTCGAAGGCAGGCCGGTCGAACAGGTCTCGCTCGGCGACATTGTCCTGTCCGGCGGAGAGCCTGCCGCGCTGGCGCTTCTCGATGCTTGCATTCGCCTGCTTCCCGGCGTAATGGGCGCGGCCTTAAGCGGGGCCGAGGAATCGTTCGAGGACGATTTGCTCGAATATCCCCACTATACCCGACCCCAGGAATGGGAAGGGCGCACGATCCCCGAAGTGCTGCGATCGGGGGATCATGCGAAGATCGCCGCCTGGCGCAAGCAAAGGGCGGAGGTCGATACTCGGTCACGCAGGCCGGATCTTTGGGAGCGTCATGAGGGCGCTCGGGTCCAGTCTGCCTCTGGCGCGCGGCGTGAAAAGAAGGACATGGACCAGTGAACCTGATCCAGCAGATCGAGGCCGAGGAAATCGCTAAGGCCGCCAAGGATATCCCGACCTTCCGCGCGGGCGACACCCTTCGCGTGGGCGTGCGCGTCGTCGAAGGCGAGCGTACCCGTGTGCAGGCGTTCGAAGGCGTGTGCATCGCCCGTTCGAACAAGGGCATCGGCAGCAACTTCACCGTTCGCAAGATGAGCTTCGGCGAGGGCGTCGAGCGCGTCTTCCCGCTCTATTCGCCGAACATCGAGAGCATCGCGGTCGTGCGCCGCGGTGTCGTACGTCGCGCCAAGCTCTATTATCTGCGCGGCCGCACCGGCAAGCGCGCTCGCATCGCCGAGCGCAAGGTCCAGAACGAGGGCTGATTTCCAGCTTCATCCACGGTACATCCCGGGGCGCTAAGCCTCGGGACCCATGGCGTTCCAGCTATCGAGGCGACAGGCAGTGGCGGGAGGACTTTTCCTCGCCGCTACCTGCCGCGCGCCCATGGCGCAGGCGCGCAATCGCCCGGCAACCGAGCCCGCCCGCGCCTTGATCGCCGCCGCGCGGCAGCAGATCGGCGTGACGCTATCCTACGATTCGGCCTATTCGGCGCTCGCCTATCCCGGCGGCGACGTGCCGCGCGCGCGGGGCGTGTGCACCGACGTGGTGATCCGCGCCTTTCGTGACGCGCTGGGCATCGATCTGCAGAGCGAAGTCCACCGCGACATGGCCGGGCATTTTGCCGCCTATCCCCGCCGCTGGGGCCTGTCGCGGCCCGACCGCAACATCGATCACCGCCGGGTGCCCAACCTCGAACGCTTCCTGGAACGCCACGGCGCGCGCCTGCCCCTGCCGCTTGATGCCGCCGGCTGGGAGCCGGGCGACCTGTTCACTTCGCTGGTCGGCGGAAACCTGCCGCACATCGGCATCGTTTCCGACCGGCTTTCGGCCTACAACGGCCAGCTCATCATCCACAACATCGGCGGCGGCACCCATGAAGACGACATGGTCGTGGCCCAACGCCTGACAGGACGCTTTCGCTGGCGCGTCTGACGCGGTAGGGGCGCGGCCTTGCTCAGTGGAGTCCAGCAATATGGGTTATCGGGTAGCGGTCGTCGGCGCGACCGGGAATGTCGGGCGCGAAATGCTCAAT
>JAYRPK010000234.1:0-4158 GCA_041911195.1 Novosphingobium sp.
ACGATTCCGCGACATTCTGGGCCTGCGCCCGCCCCTTCCACATGCCGCCGCGCCCACGATGGTGCATCCAGCCCGACAGGACGATGCACCAGGTGTAGATGGCGGCCACGCCGGGCAGCGCCAGCCCCCACAGCGGCGAGCGGCGGTAGAAGCGCATGATTGGCTGATAGGCGAAGGCCATCAGCACCAGTGCAGCGATGGCCAGCCATTGCCCGGGGCCGCGTGCAGTAATCGCCAGCCACAGGGGCATGCCGAAAACCAGCACCATCGCCAGCACTGTGGCCACCAGTATCGGCAGCGAATAGCGCAGCTGGGCATAGGCCGAACGGGCGATCATCGCCGCGATCTCGCCAAGGTCCTTGTAGGGCCTGATACTGCGCGAGCGATGCGTCAGGCCGACCCAGATAGGTCCTTCGCGCTTCAGGAGTGCCCCAAGCGCACAATCGTCGATGAGAGCGCCTCGGATTGCAGCGATCCCGCCCGCGGCTTCCAGCGCCTCACGCTCAACCAGCACGCAGCCTCCGGCCGCCCCGGCAATGGGCGAGCGACGGTTTATCCAGTTGAACGGGTAGAGCATCATGAAAAGCCAGACGAAGGCCGGGATCATCGCCCGCTCGGGCCATGTCGTGCAGTGCAACTCCGCCATGAAGGAGACGAGCCGCCGCCTGCCGCCGTGGGCAATGCCGACGAGGCGGCGCAGGGTGTCGGGGGCATGCTCGATGTCGGCATCGGTCAGCCACAGGAACTGTGTTTGCCCGGCCGCCTCGATACCTTGCGAGACGGCCCAGAGTTTGCCGGTCCAACCCTTGGCAAGCGGCTTGCCCGAGAGGACCGAGACGCGATTGCTGCCCAGCCCGCGCGCCACGGCGCCGGTACCGTCCTCGCTGTTGTCGTCGACCAGGATCACTCGGAACTGGCCGGGATAGTCCTGCGCCGCGACGCTGCCCAGCGAGTTTGCGATCACATCGGCTTCATTCCTTGCCGGGATAACTGCGACAACGTCCGGCCATTGCTCCGGCTCGGCGAAGGGCGCGCGGTCGTCGCGCTCGGTGCAGAGCCAGAAGCCGGTGGCGAGGATCCCCAGCCAGATCGCCAGCGCCAGCGCGCCCAGCCAGACCGTCACTTGATCATCCCCTGTGCGCGGAACCAGTCGAGCGCATCGCGCAGCGCCTCGGGGAAAGGCCGCGCCTTGTATCCCAGCTCGCGCTCCGCCCTGGCCGAGGAGAAATACATGTGGTGGCGCGCCATGCGCAGCGAATCGAGGGTGAGGAACGGTTCCTTGCCGGTGAGCTTTGCCCATTGCTCCGCCGCCCATGCTAGCGGGAACAGCGGGGTTACCGGCAGTTCCACCTTGGGCGGCTTGCGGCCGAGGATGCGGGCGATCTCGGCCAGCATGGCGGACAGCGGCACGTCCTGCCCGCCGAGGATATAGCGCTCGCCGAGCTTGCCCTTCTCGGCAGCCAGCAAGTGACCCTCCGCGACATCGTCGACGTGGACGAGGTTGAGACCGCTGTCGACATAGGCCGGCATGCCGCCGTTCGCGGCCTCGACGATGATGCGCCCGGTCGGGGTCGGCTTGACGTCATGAGGTCCGATCGGCGTGGAGGGATTGACGATGACGGCGGGCAGGCCCTTCTCCGCCACCATCTGCTCGACCAGCCGTTCGGCGACGACCTTGCTGCGCTTGTAGGCGCCGGTGGCCTGTTCGGGCCGCGCGGGGCGATCTTCGCCGGCTGAGCCATGTTCCAAGGGCAGGATCGTGGCGACCGAGCTAGTATAGACCACGCGGCTTACGCCCGCCTCCAGAGCAGCCTGCATCACCGCCTCGGTCATCGCCAGGTTGTTGCGGACGATCTCTTCCGGGTCGGGCGCCCAGACGCGATAATCGGCGGCGACGTGATAGAGCACCTTGGCTCCCGCCATGGCGCGCCGGACGGCATCGCTGTCGCGCAAATCGGCCTCGGCCATTTCGCCGGGGAAGTCCGTAAGGTTGGTTGCGGCGCTCGATGACCGGGCAATACCGCGCAACTGTGCGCCGCGGGCCGCCAGGGCGCGCGCCACCGCCGAGCCGACAAAGCCCGAAACCCCGGTCACGACAGTCAGATTCCCGTCCACGCCCGGCTCCCTAGAGCCTTTTGATCCTGCGCGGAAGCAGTGTAGGGGGCGGCATGGCTGCGGCGGCGTGGATAGGTTGGACTTTGGCGGCGATTGCCGCGATCGGGATCGCCTATCAGGGCATCTCGCTGTTCGCCTTGTGGCGCTATTTTCGCAAGCCGGCAGTGCGCAGTTCCTCGGCGGAGCCGGTTACGCTGCTGAAGCCCCTGCACGGCGCCGAGCCGCGCCTTGTGGACAACCTTACGACCTTCCTGGAGCAGGACTATGCCGCGCCGGTGCAGATGGTCTGCGGCGTCGGGAGTTCATCGGACACTGCGCTGGGGGCGTTCGAGGCTGTCCGTGCCGGTCACCCGCAAAGCGATGTCATCCTCACCACCGACCATGCCGCGCTGGGAGCGAACGGCAAGATCGGCAACCTCGCCCACATGGTCCGCTCGGCCCGCCACGAGGTGCTTGTCCAGTCCGACAGCGACATGTCGGTGCCGCGGGATTACCTCTCGACGGTCGTGGGCGCATTGCAGCAGCCCGGTGTCGGCGCGGTTTCCTGCCTCTACACCGGCCGGGGCGAGACCGGCGTCTGGTCGCGGCTCGACGCGGCCATCGTCAGCTACAGCGGCATGCCCAAGGTGGTGATGAGCCTGTTCACCGGCGCGGCCGTGCCCTGCATGGGCTCGACTATCGCCCTGCGGCGCGAGGTGCTGGAGGAGATCGGAGGATTCGAGGCCTTCGCCGACGTGCTGGCGGATGATTACGCCATTGGCGAGGCCGTGCGCGCCAATGGCAAAAGCATCGCCATGCCGCCCCTGCTGCTGGTCCATGCCAGCGCGCACGGAAGCCTGGGCGAGGTGTGGCGCCAGCATCTGCGCTGGGCCGTCACCATTCGCGGTGTGCAGCCGTTCCTGCACGTCGCCTCCGGCGTGGTCTATGTCGTGCCGCTGAGCCTGCTTACCTTACCCTTCCTGCCCCTCCCCGGCCTCATGTTGCTGGCATTGGCCCTAGCTTCCCGTCTCGCCATCGCGGCCAGCGTGGATCGCATTTCCGGGCGTAAAACCGCCCCCCTCTGGATGGTGCCGGTTGCCGATTGCACCGATTTCGCCGTATACGCCGCCAGCCTTGTCGCGCGCACGATTCACTGGCGCGGCAGCCGGCTGACGATGACAAGCGATGGCCGCATCTGAAGCCGGATTAACTTCTTCACGGAACATACATGAAACGCACGATTTTCCTGCAGGCTCCCTCATTCGATGGTTACGACGGCGGCGCCGGCGCGCGCTACCAGATGAAGCGCGAGGTCAAGAGCTTCTGGTATCCCACCTGGCTGGCCCAGCCCGCCGCGATGGTCGAGGGATCGAAGCTGATCGACGCGCCCGCGCACGATTTGTCGTGGGAAGACATCGCCCACGAATTCGATGCCTGCGAATTGGTCGTCCTCCACACCTCGACACCCAGCTTCAACCAGGACATCCGCTCCGCGCGGCTGATCAAGGAGCGCAACCCCGATTGCATGATCGCCTTCGTCGGCGCCAAGGTGGCGGTGCAGCCGGAGGAAAGCCTGCAGGCCTGCGAAGCGATCGATCTCGTCTGCCGCGAGGAATACGATTTCACCTGTGTGGAACTTGCCGAAGGCAAGCCGCTGGCCGAGATCGACGGCATCACCTGGCGCGGGCCCGATGGCAGCCTGGTTCGCAACAAGGACCGCGCCATTATCGAGGACATGGATGTGCTCCCGATGGTCTCCCCCATCTACAAGCGCGATCTCGATACCTCGAAGTACTTCGGCGGCTACCAGCGCCACCCCTACGTCTCGTTCTACACCGGGCGCGGGTGCAAGAGCCGGTGCACCTTCTGCCTCTGGCCGCAGACCATCAGCGGCCACCGCTACCGCCACCGCACGGTGCCCAAGGTGATCGAGGAAGTGAAATACATCCTCGAGAACATGCCCGAGGTAAAGGAGATCTTCTTCGACGACGACACGCTGGCCGACGCGCACGATTTCGTCATCGAATTGTCGGGCGAACTGGCCAAGCTGGGCTTCGGCCAGCC
>JAYRPK010000235.1:0-4463 GCA_041911195.1 Novosphingobium sp.
ACGTTGGGCGCATGGTGGCCAAGATCGACCAGGCATTTGGCCTTGGGGCCCAGTTCCTGCGCGGCGAGGATCGAGCTGCCCCAGTCGGAGATCACGGTCGAATAGAAGGCCGGCTCGAACAGCTTGTGTTCGAGCAGCATGCGCCAGCCCTCGGGCAGCGCGGCATAGACCTCGGCTGCGGCTTCCAGATAGCGGTCGAGGCTGCGGGTGAAATCCTGCTGGCCGGGGAAGTTGGTGCCGTCGCCCACCCAGACAGTCAGGTCGCGGCTGCCGAGCTGGCGGCCAATCTCGATGCATTCGATGTTGTGTTCGATGGCCTGCCGGCGGGTGGCTTCCATCGTCGATGAGAGCGAGCCAGTGGCATAGGTCTGAGCCTGGCCGGGCTGATCCTGGAAGGTGTTGCTGTTCACCGCATCGAAGCCGAGGCCAAGACTTGAAGCCTCCTCGCGCAGGGCGGCATA
Source organism: Novosphingobium sp. (assembly GCA_041911195.1). GTDB lineage: Bacteria > Pseudomonadota > Alphaproteobacteria > Sphingomonadales > Sphingomonadaceae > Novosphingobium. Next base: position 462 of record JAYRPK010000235.1, read on the forward strand.
GTCGCTCACCTTGTCCCAGGGGAAATGCGGCGAGACGCGCGGGGTGACCCGGCAAAGCTGCTGGATGACCGCGCAGTCTTCCAGCTTCTCGTGGACGTTGGTCGGTTCGCCGGCAATCGGGAACTTGGCAAAGCGCGTGCCGCCCCGGCCCGCTCCCCAGCTCGGCACGGCGACCGAGAAGTCCGCGACACGGTCCTTGATCGCATCGATATCGATCCCGGTGCGCGAGAGCTTGCGGCCCAGTGCGGAGTATTCGTCCTCCAGCGCCTCGATCTCGCGGGCGTTGGCTTCGGCGATCAGCTCTTCGGAAAGCGGCAGGTTTGTCATCGATCCTCTCCCCTTCCGTTCAGCGCGTGAAGGCCTGGGCATTGCCCGCATCGACGTTGATCATGTTGCCGGTCGACTTGGCCGACATGTCGCTGGCCAGCCAATAGGCCGCCTCGGCGATGTCCTCGGGCAGTACGTCGCGCTTGAGCATCGAACGGTTGCGGTAGTGCGCTTCCAGTTCCTCGCCCGGATCGATCTTGTTCGATGCGGCGCGTTCCTTGCGCCAGTCGCCGTCCCAGATGCGGCTGCCCTTGATCACCGCATCCGGATTGACCACGTTGACCCGGATGCCATCGGGCGCGCCTTCCAGCGCGAGGCAGCGGGCGAGGTGGTTGGCCGCCGCCTTGGCGCTGGCATAGGCGCTGGCCCCGCTTGCGGCGGCGACCGCGTTCTTCGAGCCGATGAACACTACCGAGGCGCCGCCCTGTTCCTTCATCGCCTTCAATAGCGGCCAGGCGTGCTTGGTGGTGAGGAAATAGCCCTTGGCGAGCACTTCGTAGTTGCGGTCCCACAGGGCGATCGTGGTTTCCTCGATCCCGGCCGAACTGGCAATGCCGGCATTGGCCACGAGCACGTCGAGCCCGCCGAACTGGCGGGCGCACTCGGCAAATGCAGCTTCGACCTGGGCTTCGTCGGTGACATCGCAGGTTACGGCGCGGACGACGTCCTTGCCGAATTGCTTCGCGAACCCTGCGCGCACATCCTCGACAGCGGCATCGTCGCGGTCCGCCAGCATCACGCAGGCGCCATCGCGCAGCAGGCGCGCCGCCGTCGCCGCGCCGATGCCGCCGGCGCCGCCGGTGACCAGCGCGATCCGCCCGACCATCGGCCTGGGCGCGGGCATGCGCTGCAGCTTGGCTTCCTCGAGCAGCCAGTATTCGATGTCGAAGGCTTCCTGCTCGTCCAGCGCGATGTAGCTGCCGATCGCCTCGGCCCCGCGCATCACGTTGATCGCATTGCCGTAGAACTCGCTGGCAAGGCGGGCAGTGGTCTTGTCGGTGGCGAAGGTGATGCGTCCCAGGCCGGGGACCAGCACGACCACCGGGTTCGCATCGCGCATGGCGGGGGAATTGGCATGCTTGCAGCGTTCGTAATAGGCGGCGTAGCCATGGCGGTAGGCCTCCAGGCTATCGGCGAGGTAGGCCTGGTCCGCCAGTCGGGTTGGATCGAGCACCAGCGGCGCGATCTTGGTGCGCATGAAATGGTCGGGGCAGGACGTACCGAGTGCGGCCAGCCGGACGAAATCGGCCGAATTGACGAACTCCATCGTTTCCGCATCATCCGAAAAATGGCCGACCTTGCGCCGCGTCCCTGTCATCAGGCCGCGCAGGCGAGGCATGAGGTTGGCGGCAGTGGCGGCGCGATCGGGCGAGGAGGAAGTGATCGCGCCACTGAACGCGGGACCGCCGGCAAGCTTGCCGTTGAGATACTCTGCCGCCTCGGCGATCAGGTCGATGGTGTGAAGGTAGCAGGCCCGGGCGCTGTCGGCCCAGCAGATGATGCCGTGGCCGGCCAGCATGACGCCCTCGATGCCGGTGTTGGCCGCGACATAGTCGCGCAACTGGACGCCCAGCGTATAGCCCGGCCGCTTCCAGCCCAGCCAGCCGATGCGGCCGCCCCAGATCTCCTTCACCGCCGCCTCTCCGCCAGAGGAGGCGGCAAGCGCAATGATCGCGTCGGGATGGACGTGGTCGACATGGGCGAAGGGCAAAAGCGAATGCAGCGGCGTGTCGATCGAGGCGGCGCGGGCATTGAGGTTGAAGGTGCAGTGCGGCAGGAAGCCGACCATCTTGTCGTCGTCGTCAGAACCGCCGTAGTGGGCTTCGAGCCCGAGCAGCCGGCTCTGGTAGAGCGTGGCGAAACCATCCAGCCCCATCGAGCCGATGTCGCCGCCAGAGCCCTTGACCCACAGCACTTCCACCTGCTCGCCCGTCAGCGGATCGGTCTCCATCAGCTTGGCCGAAGTGTTGCCGCCGCCGAAATTGGTGATCGTCAGGTCCGAGCCGAGCAGGTTGGAGCGGTAGAGTAGCAGTTCCGCCTCAGTCAGGCCTGCGGCATGGGCATCGTCCCAGCGGCTGGCGGGAATCGCGAAGGGAATGGCAGCTGGGGCAAGCTTGGTGGGCGCGTTCATGCGGCTTCTTTAACATTGGCGCTTCCCTTGATCAATCGGCTACGCTAAAAACCGATCATATTCGATCAAAGCGCTCGGGAGGACTATCTGGATCGCGGCTTCGCCTTGGTCGTCGACATCGGCAAGACCCACAGCAAGGTCAGCCTGTGGTCGCGCGACGGGCGCTGCCTCGACAAGCAGAGCCGCGCCAATGCGTCCCTTCCGGCTGCGCCCTATGCGGCGCTCGACAGTGCGGGCATTGCCGAGTGGCTGGTCAAGGCGCTTTCCAGCTATGCAGGCCAGCCGGTGGAGGCGATTGTTCCGGTTGCCCATGGCGCGGGAGTGGCAGGCATCCGGCACGGCGTCCTCGCCTTCTCGCCGATGGACTACGAGTGGCCGATCCCGCCCGAAGTGCTGGAGGACTACCGCGCCACGCGCGATCCCTTCGCCGTAACCGGCTCGCCCGCGCTGCCTGCTGGCCTCAACTTCGGTGCGCAACTGCATCATCTGGAGACGCTGGGCGCCCTCGATGGCGCAACCCTGATGCCCTGGGCGCAGTATTGGGCCTGGCTGCTCTCGGGCGAAATGGCGAGCGAAGTGACCAGCCTTGGCTGCCACAGCGATGTCTGGGCGCCTGACGCCGGTACTTTCTCTCCCGAGGCGATCCGCAGGGGCTGGGCAGGGCAGTTCGCGCCCTTGGTCCGGGCCGGCGATGTGATCGGACGTCTGCGGTCTGAAGTCGCCAGCCTCACTGGCCTTCCCGCGACAGCCCGGGTGTATGCCGGCCTCCACGATTCCAACGCCGCCCTGCTCGCTGCGCGCGGCTTTCAGGAGATTGCCGGTCAGGAAGCCACCGTGCTGTCCACCGGCACCTGGTTCATCGCCATGCGCTCGCCGAAGCAAGCGATCGACCTCGCGGCCCTGCCCGAAGCGCGCGATTGCCTGGTCAACGTCGATGTCGAGGGCAAGCCGGTTCCCTCGGCCCGATACATGGGCGGGCGCGAGCTGGAACTGCTGGGAGCGCGGATCGACCAGCCAGGCAGCGATGGACTGGCCGAAGTGCTCGAACGCGGCGCAATGTTGCTTCCCAGCCAGGTCGGCGGCTGCGGGCCGTTCCCGGATGCAACAGGCCGCTGGATCGGCGAGCCGGCTGACCCGGCCGCGCGCAATGCCGCCATCGCGCTCTACGCCGCGCTGATGGCCGAAATGTCGCTCGATCTCATCGGCGCGCACGAGCGCTTGCTGATAGAAGGGCGCTTCGCCCGCTCCGAGATTTTCGTCCGCGCGCTGGCGGCCTTGCGGCCCGGCACGCAGGTCTGGACCGCCAGCGAGGAGGCAGACGTCTCCTTCGGCGCCTTGCGTCTCGCCGCGCCGGACCTGCGCCCGCGCGGCTCATTGAACGAAGTCCTGCCATTGGCGGGCGACATCAGGGGATACAGGGACCGATGGAGGCAACAGCTATGACCGAGGAAAGCGCCAAGAAGGACCACTGGCGCGACACCGTCCTCGCGGGGCTCGCCAACTACATCGACGCCGGCAGCATCGTCGCCGGATCGGTGGCGCTC